>NZ_JBMRGI010000006.1:0-236876 GCF_049384345.1 Stenotrophomonas sp. CASM110 | reverse complement strand
CCGCGGCCGGCACTACCGTTCAAAGCCACCCGACCAGCGGTCGGGGGCTTCCCGCTGATCGGCAGCGCCGATCAGCTGCCCGACAGCATCCGGCGGATCTTGCGGCCGATGCGGGTCAGGAACGAATCGCCGCTGTCGGCCGCCGTGCGCACCGGCTTGGCCACCACATGCACCGGGGTCACCGGGCTGGCGCCGTTGCCGGCGTTGGCCTGCACGCCCTCGCCACCCTCGACCGGACGGCCGTGGCGACGACGACGGCGCTTGCGCGGCTTGCGCTCGCCATCCACGGCACCTTCCGGCGCGCCCTCGGCGCGGGGCGGGCGCGGCGGACGCGGAGCCTGGGCGACAGCGGCTTCAGCACCTTCGGCCGGGGCAGCTGCAACCTGCTCGCCTTCCACGCGCGGCTTGCGCGGGCCACGCGAACGGCGCTCGCCGCTGCGCTCACCGTCGCGACGCTCGCCACGGCCACCGCCGGAGCGGCCCCCACTGCGACCACCACCACGGCGCTCTTCTTCAGCGGCGCGGGCTTCGCGCGCTTCACGGAAGATCTGGCCGACGCTCTCGTTCTCCTCACCTTCCTCGCCAGCAGCCGGGGCCGGGCGTTCCGGGCGCGGCAGCGGCGTCAACAGTTCCTTGGTGACCGGCTCGGACGGGATCTTCTGCTCGATGTAGGCCTCGATGTCCGGCAGGCCCATCGCGTAGCGTTCGCAGGCGAAGCTGATCGCATCACCCTCTTCGCCCAGGCGCGCGGTACGACCGATGCGGTGCACGTAGTCTTCGGCGTCGAACGGCAGGTCGTAGTTGTAGACGTACTTGATGCCGTCGATGTGCAGGCCACGCGCGGCCACGTCGGTGGCCACCAGGATTTCCAGCTGGCCCTTCTGGAAGCGGTTGAGCAGGCTCTCACGCTTCTTCTGCGGCACGTCGCCGGACAGCACGCCGACGCGGTAGCCGGCCTTTTCCAGCGAGCGGGCGACGCGCTCGACGAACACCTTGGTATTGACGAACACCATGGTGCGCGCGCCTTCACTGCGCGACAGCAGGCCCAGCAGCAGCGGGATCTTCTCGTCGTCGGCCGGGAAATAGATGCGCTGGCGCACGCGCGCAGCGGTGATGGTCTCGGCTTCGACCACCAGCTTCTGCGGCTCGTTCATGTGCTCGTAGGCCAGCTCCAGCACGCGATGGCTGAGGGTGGCACTGAACAGCAGGGTCTGGCGGATGGTGCGTTCCGGCATGCGGCGCAGCAGGAAGCGGATGTCCTTGATGAAGCCCAGATCGAACATGCGATCGGCTTCGTCCAGCACGCAGATCTCGCAGGCATGCAGCGAAACCACCTTGTGCTGCTTGACGTAGTCGATCAGGCGACCCGGGGTGGCGATGATCACGTCCACGCCCTGCTGCAGCAGCTCACGCTGCTTGTCGTAATCCACGCCACCGTAGACCAGCGCGAAACGCAGGCCCAGGTCGGAACCGAACTTCACCGCATCCTTGTGGATCTGGATGGCCAGTTCGCGGGTCGGGGCAAGGATCAGCGCACGCGGATCCTCCGGCTTGCGGTCGGCCAGCGCCGGGCGGGTCAGCAGGCGGTTCACGACAGCGACCAGGAAGGCCAGGGTCTTGCCGGTGCCGGTCTGGGCCTGGCCGGCAACATCACCGCCGGGCAGCGCGACCGGCAGGGTCAGCGCCTGGATCGGGGTGCAGCGGGTGAATCCGGCTCCTTCAAGGCCGGCCTGCAGGGCCGGATGCAGCTCGAAGGAGGAGAAGGTCAAATCGGTCAGCGGTTTGTCGCTCATGAGTCCGTCTTGGTATGGCCGCCGGCCCGTGGGGCGGCTGGCACTTCATCGTCTAGGGGCACCGTCGCAAACTGCGGCCCCTGCGGCGGGTTGGCAGGCTGGGACCACCGGTCCGCGCGCCGCACAATGCCCCAGTTTACCGCACTCGGGCAGGCAAACCGGAATGCGGCGTCTCATGGCATCCAGAGACGCCACCTTCACCCAGCCACACCGGACTTGAACGGCCTGCCCGGGTTCGCTGGTGTCGCCCACTGCCAGCCCCATGTACAGGAAGACAGTGAAATCCGACACATACCGGCCATCGAAGCGATCACGATACGCTGGGTTCCAACCGGCGCCTGTCCCTGCCCTGCGATAGGGGTACACTGCCGGCCGTGAGCGTCCAGGCATCCCGCCGAACGCACCGCGGCAGTGCGCCGCGAGGCAACGACGAGGGTCGCGCCACCGGGCATGGCCCAGTTCACCCACCTCCGGCATGGCCGGGTGCAATCCAAGACGAGAAACCAAGATGAGCGACAAGGTTGTACATGTCGGCGACGCCGACTTCGATAGCGCAGTGCTGAATTCCAAGGAACCGGTGCTGGTCGATTTCTGGGCCGAGTGGTGTGGCCCCTGCAAGATGATCGCCCCGGCGCTGGACGAACTGGCCGATGCCTACCAGGGCCGCGCCAAGATCGCCAAGGTCAACGTCGACCACAACCGCGCACTGGCCGCCAAGTACCACGTGCGTTCGATTCCGTACCTGGTCGTGTTCAAGGACGGCGAGAAGGTCGGCGAGCAGATCGGTGCGGTGGGCAAGGCCCAGCTGGCCGGCCTGCTGGACAAGGCCCTGGCCTGATCCTGCTGTTCCCGGCAGCCGCCGCCCGCGGCTGCCGGCGGGCGCCCCGCGTCCATCATGAATGCTGTTCCCGGCGACCCTTGCATGCCGCCGCAGGCCGATGATAGTGTCGGCATATCCGGCCGCGCTCGCGTGCCGCACCCTCTGGACGCAGTTTCTTCCAGACCCATTCCCAACGTTCGCCGCCCCAGCCGGGCGCTCGCACCTTCAAGCGAGGAATAACGCTCTTGTCCGATAACACTTCCGAAACCGGCAGCGCCGATGCGCCCGCCGAAAAGCGCGTGCGCAAGCCCCGCGTGAGCAAGGCCGCCGCCCCGGCAGCCGCCGAAACCAGCGCCGCTCCGGCGCAACCGACCCTGCCGCTGGCAGCCGCGCCCGAAGCGCCGGCGCCGGCTGCAGCCGCCCCCGCGCCGAGCGCGCCTGCCACTGAAGCCCCCGCCTCCGGCGGCGGTGAGGGTGGCGAAGGCCGCGAATCCGGACAGCGCCAGCAGAACCACCAGGGCGGTGGGCAGCACCAGGGCCAGGGTCAGAACAACAACCCCTACAACCAGAACGGCCAGCAGGGCCAGGGCAATCGCCGCGACCGTTTCCGCAACCGTCGCGACCGCGACCGCAACCGCGGTGGCCGCGATGACGGCATGCCGCAGGACGGCGGCGAGCAGCAGCCCTTCGTGCCGCGCCCGCACGCCAACGTGCCCGAGGGCTTCCCGGTCTACTCGCTGAGCGACCTCAAGCGCATGCCGGCACAGAAGCTGCTGGAGATCGCCGAGCAGCTGCAGATCTCCGAAGGCGTGGCCCGTGCCCGCAAGCAGGACGTGATCTTCGCCCTGCTGAAGGTGCTGACCCGCCACGGCGACGGCGTTGCCGCCGATGGCGTGCTGGAAATCCTGCCGGACGGCTTCGGCTTCCTGCGCGCGGCCGAAGCCAGCTACCTGGCCGGCCCGGACGACACCTACATCTCGCCCAGCCAGATCCGCCGCTTCAACCTGCGCACCGGCGACCACATCTCCGGCCGCATCCGCTTCCCGAAGGACGGCGAGCGCTACTTCGCGCTGAACATCGTCGACACCATCAACGGTGAGCCGATCGAAGCGTCGAAGAACAAGGTGCTGTTCGAGAACCTGACCGCGCTGTTCCCGCGCCGCCGCTTCACCCTGGAGCGTGGCAACGGTTCGTCGGAAGACATCACCGGCCGCATCCTCGACCTGATGGCGCCGCAGGGCAAGGGCCAGCGCTCGCTCATCGTGTCCCAGCCGAAGGCCGGCAAGACGATGATGATGCAGCAGGTCGCCACTGCCATCACCACCAACCATCCGGACGTGCACCTGATCGTGCTGCTGATCGACGAACGCCCGGAAGAAGTGACCGAAATGCAGCGCACCGTGCGCGGCGAGGTCATCAGCTCGACCTTCGACGAGCCGGCCGCGCGCCACGTGCAGGTGGCCGAAATGGTCATCGAGCGCGCCAAGCGCCTGGTCGAGCACAAGAAGGACGTGGTGATCCTGCTCGACTCGATCACCCGTCTGGCCCGCGCCTACAACAACGTGGTGCCGAGCTCGGGCAAGGTGCTGACCGGTGGTGTGGACGCCAACGCCCTGCACCGCCCGAAGCGCTTCTTCGGTGCCGCGCGCAACGTGGAGGAAGGCGGCAGCCTGACCATCATCGCCACCGCGCTGGTCGACACCGGCTCGAAGATGGACGAGGTGATCTACGAAGAGTTCAAGGGCACCGGCAACAGCGAAGTGCACCTGAGCCGCCGTATCGCTGAAAAGCGCGTGTTCCCGGCCATCGACATCAACCGTTCCGGCACCCGCCGCGAGGACCTGCTGATCGAGCCGGAACTGCTGCAGAAGATCTGGATCCTGCGCAAGCTGCTGCATCCGATGGATGAAATGGCCGCGATGGAGTTCCTGCTGGACAAGATGAAGAACACCAAGTCCAACGACGAGTTCTTCGGTTCGATGAAGCGCTGATCCACGGCATTGCATCGAAAGGAACCTGCCGCTCGCTGCGGCAGGTTTTTTTTTGCCTGCAGGGCGACCCACTTCACTTTGCCGCCGCCGACTTTTGGCGATAATCCGCCCGATACCCTGCCCGGCCCTGCGGGCGTGGCCACCGATTCCGCTGTCGCCCCTTCCGGAGAACCGGTCGGGTCCAGCCTCCTGCCGGATCCGTCGACGCATGCGAACGCTGTCTCCCCGCCTCAACCTGGGCAAGCTGATCCTCGCCCTGGCCCTGCTCAGCGCCATCATCGCCCTGGCCAATACCCTGCTGGCCAGCTACCGCGTGCAGCGCGACCAGCTGGTCGGCAATACCCTGGAAGCCAACCGCGTCTATGCCACCAAGCTGGCCGAGACCACCCAGAACTTCCTGCTGGCCGCACAGCAGGAGCTGGCCTACGCCGCCACCCGGCTCGGCCAGAGTGACCTCGATCCGGCACAGGCACAGGACGAGGCCAGCCGCCTGCAGCTGCAGACCAACAGCTTCAATTCCTCGCTGGTGGTGGACGCCGACGGCCTGGTGATCGCCACCTCGCCGCAGACCCTGCAGCTGCAGGGCGAGATCCTGCACAGCGTCGGCAACAATGCCGCATTGGCTGCACGCCAGCCGATGATCAGCGACCCGTACCAGTCGACCACAGGCAAGCTGCTGGTCTCGCTGTCGCACCCGATCTTCGACCGCCAGGGCCACTATCGCGGCTACGTCAGCGGCACCCTGTACCTGCGCCAGCGCAGCGCGCTGCATACGCTGCTGGGCAAGCACTACTACCGCGACGGCTCCTACCTGTACGTGGTCGACCGCCATGGCCGCCTGCTGTACCACGCCGACGGCAAGCGGGTCGGCGACTACGTGGTCGGCAACCCGGCGGTGAAGGCGGTGGTGCGCGGTGAGCGCGGCGCGCAGCAGGTCCGTAACAACCTGGGCGTGTCGATGCTGGCCGGCTACGCGCCGGTACCGGCCACTGGTTGGGGCATCATCGCCCAGCGGCCGACCGAGGCCACATTGCAGCCGTTGTCACGGTTGATGACCGCGGTGATCTGGAACGCGATCCCACTCGGCCTGCTGTCACTGCTGATCACCTGGTGGTTCGCCCGGCGCATCTCGATGCCGCTGTGGCAGCTGGCGCGCAACGTGCAGGGTGGCGAGGACACCGGCAGCGCGATCAACCACGTCAGCGGCATCCGCGCATGGTACTTCGAGGTTGCCCAGCTCAAGCAAGCGGTCCTGCACAGCTTCAACGCCCTGCAGGACCGCATTGGCACACTCAACCGCGCCAACCGTACCGATCCGCTGACCGGCCTGCTCAATCGCCGCGGCCTGCAGCAGGCGCTGGATGCGCTGCAGGTGCAGGGCATTCCGTTCGCGATCCTGGCGCTGGACATCGATCGCTTCAAATCGATCAACGACAGCCACGGCCATGACGTCGGTGACGCCGCCATCGTCCATATCGCCGACCAGATGCGCCGCTACTCGCGCGACAGCGACATCCTCTGCCGTGCCGGTGGCGAGGAATTCCTGCTGCTGCTGCCGGGCATCAGTACCGACTCGGCGCGCCAGGCCGGCGAGCGCCTGCGCCAGCACATCGCCGATCATCCGTTCGAGCCGGTCGGCACCATCACCGTGTCGCTGGGCGTGGCCCACTTCCCCAGCTTCCATGTCGATGCCGAGCAGGCGCTGCGGCTGGCCGACAAGGCCCTGTACATGGCCAAGGAACAGGGCCGCAACCGCGTGGTGGTCTACCCGTACGCGGACTGAAAAGCGGCCGGCCTGGCCGACCGCTCCATCGCACCGGGCTCAGCGCTGCGCCAGCGGCGTCAGCAGGCGCAGGCCGCGCTGGGTGCCATCGACCATGTACACGCCGCCGGCCGGCAGCAGATCACTTCCCGCCTGTCCGGCGCCATCCGGCGTGCGCCAGGGTGCGGCCTGGCGCGGGCCGGGGATGAAGGCACGCCAGCGGCCGTAGCGTTCCGGCTGGCCGTTGTCGCTGTTGTTCAGGGCGAAAGTGACCGGCACGCGCACGGTCCATGAATCCCGCGTGCTGTCCTCGCCGGTGGTCGGCGGCGAGAAGGTCCACTTGCGGGCCGCACTGATACTGGCCTTGGCGAAGATGTCGCGCATCCTGGCCATGGTCCGTTCCGGTGCGACCACGGTCATGTTCACCTGCTCGGCAATGACATCGGCCACGGTGCCGTCGCGTGCGACCTTGACCAGCAGCAGTACGTCACCCTGCCCGCCATTGCGGAAGGCCTCTTCGGGGTAGCGCGGCGGCGGCATGCGCTTCTGGGTGATCGAATCGGTAGCCTTCGGATCATATTCACTGAAGTCGACGCTGGTCATGCTGATCTGGTAGTTGCCGTCTTCCTGCTGCTTGCCACGCAGGCGTACGCGCAGCGGCGCGTGGACGGCCACCGGCGTGCCATCACGCAGCGTCGGTTCGAACTGCCAACCGCGGATGGCGCCTTCCACGAACGACACGATGCCGGGTGCGAGCATGGCACGCTGGTCCAGGACCAGCGTGCTGACCGAACCATCGGCCGCCACGTCGATACTGCCCGACAGCACCATGCTCATCTCGGCAGTGGCGCGCACGGCGCGCGCGTTCTGGGCCACGGCATCGGCCGGCAGCAGGGGAGCACCGGCGGCGAACGCCAGGGCCAGCGCAAGGAACAGGGGGGAACGCATCATTGCCGGATCCATGGTGATGAGGTGAACCCCGAGCGTACCGCAGTCCGAGCGGGACCGGCAGGCAGTCCACGCCACGCCGTTCAGGCCAGGCGATGGACCGCCGCATAGGGCGGCGTATCCGGATAATCACCGCTGGCGAAGCGCGCCTGCAGGCCCTGCCACCACGCGGGATCAAACAGGTGCCGGTAATGTTCGCGCACCGCCGCCAGCTCACCCGCCGGCAGGCCCATGAACGGGCCGAAGCGCTCGGGAAACACGTCGCGTGGCCCGACATGGAACCAGGGTTCGTCGGCCATGGCTTCCTCCGGCGTGCGCGGCTGCGGCCAGGCGCGGAACACGCAGTCGCTGACCAGGCACAACTCGTCATAGTCGTAGAAGACTGCCCGGCCATGCCGCGATACGCCGAAGTTCTTCGGCAGCATGTCGCCGGGGAAGATGTTGTTGCGCGCCATGTCGGTGATCGCCTGCGCGTAGTCGAGTACCGCCGCACGCACCGCATCGCCGCCCTGCTCGCGCAGATACAGGTTCAATGGACGGAAGCGACGCTGCACGTAGCACAGTGCGACTTCCACCTGATCGCCATCGACGCGCACGCTCTGCGCGCACTGCGCAAGCAGCTCCTGCAGCAAGGCCGGTGCGAAGCGGTCGCGCGGGAAACGCAGATGGCGGTACGGCTGCGCATCAAGCAGGCGACCGACACGGTCGAGGTTGAACACCAGCGCATACTTCTCTTCCACCTGCTGCCGCGACATCGACTTCGGCCACGCGAAGCGGTCGCGGATCAGCTTGAACACCAGCGGATAGCTGGGCAGGGTGAACACCGCCATGACCATGCCCGGCGTGCCTTCGGCATGCACCAGCCGCTCCTGCGGATGTTCGTTGAAGTGGCGGAAGAAGGTACGGTAGCGCTCGGTCTTGCCCTGCTTGGCGCGGCCCAGCACCGTATAGATCTCATCAATGGGCTTGCCCGGCAACAGGCTGCGCAGGAACACCACCGCATCGCCCACCGTGGCAAGGTCGGCCTGGAAATAGCTGCGCGACACGCCGAACAGATGGGCGACATCGCGACGCCGGGTCAGCACCGCATCTGCACGCAGGCCCTGCCCATCGTTGACCAGGGCGATCACGCACGGTGAGAAGCGGTGTTCGCCGAACACGCGACCCACCAGGTAGGCGCGGCGCTCCCGGTAGAACACGGTGTCGAGCAGCTCGATGCTGCGCACCGGCGTATCACCCCAGTGGGCCAGATCATCCTGCAGGCGCACAGCGATGGCCGCCGCGCAGCGCAGCTGGTGCGCATACGGAATGTCGAAGCGGTAATCGGCCAGCACGCGCTGGAGAGCCTCCACCGGCCGCGTCGGCGAGACCGCATAGGTATGCCGTGCGACCGGGTGGGTGATCGCATCGGACGGCTCGACATCGAAGGCGATGAACTCCAGCGCCGGGTCCACGCCACGGGTGGAGAACAAGCGCCGCGACAGCGTGTTGTAGAAGGTCTTGTACAGCTCGGCGTCGATCAGCCCCCGCAGCAGTGCGCTATAGCGCGCATGCACCTGCAGCCACAGCGCGCGTTCCCCGATCGCTTCGCCGGCGAGACGCCGCAGCGCATCCATCTGTTCGGCGATGCACAGGTCGTACAACGCGATGCGCTCGACTGCATCCCGGCGCGCGCCCACCCAGTCGCGCTGCTCGAAACGCTGCCGCGCACGGGCGGTGATCGCCGCAAAGCGGGCGTGATACTGCTCGAAGCCGGCGTGAATGGCGCCGGCGATGCGCGACGCCAAGTCGGCAACGGTGTCAGGCTCGGACATGCAGGGCTCACCCGGGAGGACCTGCCTCACCATACGCTGGCGTGGGGTGGCTTGTGTAGGGCCACTGCATGCCGCGACAAACGCAACGATTCCTACAGACCTGATGCCTCCCTGCTGCCTACCCTTTCAGGCCCAACAACGGCACGAGGTGACGCATGCAGCAAATGACCTTTATTCCGCGCGTGGAGGAAGGCAACGTCATCCCGCAGCGCGCCCGCGACGGCTACATCAGCGCGACCGCCCTGTGCCAGTCCGTCGGCAAGCGCTGGTCCGACTACCGGGCACTGAAATCGACGGAGGAGTTCCTGCAGGAGCTCATGGCGCAGACGAAGCTGTCCGAGAATGAGCTGATCCACGTGGTATCCGGTGGGAACCCGGCCATGCAGGGCACCTGGATCCACCCGTACCTCGCCATCCACCTCGGCCAGTGGCTGTCGCGCAGGTTCGCAGTGAAGGTCTCGCAGTGGGTGGTGGAATGGCAGCAGGGTCGCGCCAATGCGTTGCTGCCCGTGCACATCGACCGCTACATGCAGAACCGTGCCAAGGTGCCGTACACCCATTTCTCGATGCTCAACGAGCTGACGTTGAACCTGATCGCACCGCTGGAGCAGGCGGGCTATACGCTCCCGCAGGCGCTGGTGCCGGACATCTCCGAAGGCCGACTGTTCTGCAAATGGCTGAGGGATCATCGCGGCGTCGACACCGATGCGCTGCCCACGTATGACCACGCCTACCCGGACGGCCGCACGGTGCAGGCCAAGCTGTATCCCAACGAGTTCTACGAGGACTTCCGCCGCCACTTCAACGAAGTGTGGCTGCCAGATCATGCGCCCAGGTACTTCGCCGCACGCGACAGCAAGGCTCTCTCGTTCGTCTCTGCACTGCTGCTTCCAGCAGCCTGAAGGCAGCGCCGAACGTGCTCGGCTGCTTCGGCTGGAAGCAGCCGAGCATGGTCCGGCGCTACGGAGGCGGCCGCTCAGATCGCCAGTTCGGCCTCCACGTCCTGCACCTTGCGCCGGGCCAATGCCAGGTTGGACTTGGTACGGTCCAGCACGATGTAGAAGAACAGGCCCTTCTTCTTCGCCACCGGGCGCATGATGTGGTACGCCTTGCCCAGCGAGATCAGGATGTCCTCGATGCTGTCGTTGAGGTTCAGCGATGCGGCGGTCTTCATCTTCGCGCGGATCACTTCGGTATTGCCGGCGGCGGCCACTTCCATGTCCATGCCGGCACCGGCTTCGCCCAGCAGCATGCCGCTTTCGTAATCGACCAGCGCCACTGCCTGCGCGCCGTCGATGCCCATCAGTGCGTTCAACGAATCATTCAATCCAGCCACGTCGCACCCCTTGTCGATGTTGGTCCGAGCCCCTTGTTCCCCTGCGGCCGGGCTCACGATCCGCCGAGTTCGGCCAGGATCGCCTGGCCACATTCCCTGCTCTGCCACAGCACCTGGCCGATCACGCTGCGCTGGTCGCAGGCCGCCATCAGCAGCAACGGTGCGCGCCCTTCGGCCTGGATCGCCAGCATCAGCACCTTTCCGCCCGCCGCTTCCAGCATCAGTGTCTGCAGATCGCCCAGCACCAGTTCGCGCCCGACCGCCGCAGCCAGCGCCAGCATCGCGCTGGTCATCGCCGCCAGCCGTTCGCCGCGCCCTTCGGCGCCGGCGCTGACCAGGGCAAAGCCATCGACGCTGGCCAGCACGACCGTGCGCACGCCTTCGACCCGCTGCTGCAGGTCCTGCAGCAGGGGCTGCAGGCGCTCACGCTGACCGGCGTCGGGCAGTACCGCCAGCTGCCCGTCAGCCATGTGCAGCCACCAGTGCGTGCGCTTCCATTTCGCTCATCAGTACATCCATCAGCAGCAGTCCCTGTCCTCGGTCACGGGCATCCACGGCCAGCAGCGGCAGCGGCTGGTCGTCAAGGCAGGCACGGATGGCCCAGTCATCCAGTGCGGCCTGCGGTGCCTGGTCCAGGTGGGTGACCGCCACGACCAGTGCCAAGGATGATGCGAACGGCTGCAGCACCTGCAGATAGCCTTCCAGCTCGCTGGCCAGGCCGGCGCGGCGCGCATCCAGCAGCAGCACCGCGCCACGCGCGCCCTGCAGCAGGATCGGCCACAGGAAATCGAAACGCTGCTGGCCGGGTGTGCCGTAGAGACGCAGGCGTTCGCCGTTGGGCAGGTCGATGTCTGCATAGTCCAGCGCCACGGTGGTGGAGGCCTTGTCGGCGCCGAGGCGATCACTGTTGGCCACATCCGTGTCGACCACCGCGCCAGCCGCGATGCTGCGTACCAGCGTCGACTTGCCGCTGCCCATGCCGCCCAGCACGACCACCTTGTGCTCACGCATTGCGCTCGCTCCCGCGCAGGTGCCGCCACAGGCGGGCGAGCAGTCCGTTGTCGGTGCGGGTGCCACCTGCCGCCATCATCAGCGTCGCCGGGGCGGCCTGCAGCTGCGCGTAGCCACACAGATAGGCGGCATGGATGAAATCGCGAACGGCCGCCGCCGGCAGTTCGAGCAGCATCGTGCATTCCTCAACCGTACACGCACGCTTGAGCAGCAGCGAGCACAGGCGGAAGCCATCGTGGTCATGGCCCAGTACGCGGAAGTCCGGCCAGCGCAGCAGCTTCACCGAGGCGCCGCGCAGGCGCTCGTCCAGCGCCTGCCAATGGCGGCTGCGTTGCGCCCATTGCCACAGCAGTGGCCGCAGCGGCTGGCGTGGCCGCTCGCCGGCCAGGGCCTGCAGGCGCGCCGGTGTCAGCGCGTCCAGCTGCAGGCGCTCAAAGGCATCGGCCAGCCGCTCCACCAGCGCCGCAGCCGGCTCCTGCAACAGCACGGCCTGATCGTGCTCCAGATCCATCAGCAGCAGAGGCTCGCCTGCATCACCCAGCAGTGCCTGGCCCTGTCGCAGCGGCAGCCGCTCGCGCAGCAGACGGGTGATGGCGTGCGCGCCATCTGCCAGGCGGATCGGCGCAGGTGTCTGCATGACCAGGGGCTCCGGTGCCAACTGCATGCGACGCAACGCGCGACCGATGGCACCGTCATCAAGCACGTCCTGATGCCCGTCGCCATCACGCAGCTGGCCGCCGATGTCCTCGATCCAGCACTGCAGGCGCGGACGTTGCTGTCGCATGCGCTGGGCGGCGTTGCGCAGCGCCGGGGTATCGCGGATGACCAGCAGATCACAATCGTCCAGATCCTGGCTGCGGCGGACCTGGCCATCCGGCAGCGCCGAGGCCAGGCGCAGCCGTTGCAGCAGGGCCTGCTCGCCCTGGATATCGGTTCCCACTACCAGCACGCGTGCCATCCGTGTTCCCCGTGCGGCCACCTCCCCGGTGGCCTCGCGTCGCCAAGGCTAGGGCATCGCCAGCGGCGGCCGTCGTGATCGATTGCTCAGATTCAAGGCGACTGCGAAACCGCGCCGATCCATTCTGCGACCGCCATCGCGGGCAAGTTTCATGCCCCGTTGACGGCATTCCGACGACCGACGGATGTCACGGTTCTGGACACGGGTCGAATGGGGTCAGATCCCTTTTGCTTGCAAAAGGGATCTGACCCCAGCGCCATAAAAAGAAACCCGCGCCGAAGCGCGGGTTCCGGTGTCACGGCCGAACGGCAGTGGATCAGCCGCGCAGCTGTTCCAGCGCGGCGTTGAAGGTCGCGCTCGGGCGCATCGCCTTGCTGGCCTTGGCCACGTCCGGGCGGTAGTAGCCGCCGATGTCCACGGCCTTGCCCTGCACTGCGATCAGCTCTTCGACGATCTTCTGCTCGTTGTCGGTCAGCGTCTTGGCCAGCGGGGCGAAGCGCGCCTTCAGGGCGGCGTCCTCGTCCTGCGCGGCCAGGGCCTGGGCCCAGTACAGCGCGATGTAGAAGTGGCTGCCACGGTTGTCGATGCCACCCAGCTTGCGCGATGGCGACTTGTCGTTGTCCAGGAACTGGCCGTTGGCTTCGTCCAGCGCCTTGGCCAGCACGCGGGCAGCGGCGTTGTCGTAGCGGTTGCCCAGGTGTTCCAGCGACGCGGCCAGGGCCAGGAACTCACCCAGCGAATCCCAACGCAGGTAGTCCTCTTCAACGAACTGCTGCACGTGCTTCGGGGCCGATCCACCGGCACCGGTCTCGAACAGGCCGCCACCGGCCATCAGCGGCACGATCGACAGCATCTTGGCGCTGGTGCCCAGTTCCATGATCGGGAACAGGTCGGTCAGGTAGTCACGCAGCACGTTGCCGGTCACCGAGATGGTGTCCTCGCCCTTGCGGATGCGGTCCAGCGAGAACGCGGTGGCTTCCACCGGCGGCAGGATGCGGATATCCAGGCCGGTGGTGTCGTGGTCCTTCAGGTACTGCTCGACCTTGGCGATGACCTGCGCGTCGTGGGCGCGGGCGGCGTCCAGCCAGAACACGGCCGGGGTGCTGCTCAGGCGGGCGCGCTCGACGGCCAGCTTGACCCAGTCCTGGATCGGCGCGTCCTTGGTCTGGCACATGCGCCAGATGTCACCAGCTTCCACGGCGTGCTCGAACACCACGGCGCCGGCATCATCGGTGACCTTGACCACGCCATCGGCGGCGATCTGGAAGGTCTTGTCGTGCGAGCCGTACTCCTCGGCCTTCTGCGCCATCAGGCCGACGTTCGGCACCGAGCCCATGGTGGCCGGGTCGAAGGCACCGTGCGCCTTGCAGTCGTCGATGACGGCCTGGTACACGCCGGCGTAGCAGCGGTCCGGAATGACCGCCTTGGTGTCCTGTAACTTGCCTTCGGCATTCCACATCTTGCCCGAGTCGCGGATCATCGCCGGCATCGAGGCGTCGACGATCACGTCGCTCGGCACGTGCAGGTTGGTGATGCCCTTGTCCGAATTGACCATGGCCACGCCCGGGCGCTGCGCGTACTCGGCGGCCAGGTCGGCCTCGATCGCGGCGCGGGTGGCTTCAGGCAGCGACGGCAGGCGCGCAGCCAGGTCACCAATGCCGTTGTTGGCATCGAAACCGGCCTGCTTCAGCACGTCGGCGTGCTTGGTCAGTACGTCCTTGTAGAACTCGTTCACCGCCACGCCGAACATGATCGGGTCGGAGACCTTCATCATGGTCGCCTTCAGGTGCAGCGAGAACAGCACGCCCTGGGCCTTGGCATCGGCAATCTGCTCGCCGATGAACGCGGCCAGTGCCTTGCGGCTCATGACGGCGGCATCGACGATCTCGCCCGCCTTCACTGCGGTCTTTTCCTTCAGCACCACGGCGCTGCCGTCCTTGCCGTGGAAGGTGATCTTCAGCGAACCGGCGTTGGCCAGGGTGGCCGACTTCTCGCTGCCGTAGAAGTCACCGGCGGCCATGTGCGCGACGTGCGACTTCGAATCCGACGCCCAGGCGCCCATGCGGTGCGGATGCTTGCGCGCGTAGTTCTTCACCGACAGCGGTGCACGGCGGTCGGAGTTGCCTTCGCGCAGCACCGGGTTCACCGCACTGCCCTTGACCTTGTCGTAGCGCGCTTTGTAGTCGCGCTGCTGGTCGTCGGCCGGGGTTTCCGGGTAATCCGGCAGCGGATAGCCCTGGTCCTGCAGTTCCTTGATGGCCGCCTTCAGCTGCGGCACCGAGGCGGAGATGTTCGGCAGCTTGATGATGTTGGCGTCCGGGGTGGTCGCCAGCTGGCCCAGCTCGGCCAGGTCGTCGCTGACCTTCTGCGCGTCGCTGAGCAGTTCCGGGAACAGCGACAGGATGCGGCCGGACAGCGAGATGTCACGGGTTTCCACCACGATGCCTGCGGTGGCGGTGTAGGCGCCGACGATCGGCAGCAGCGACTGGGTGGCCAGGAACGGTGCTTCGTCGGTCAGCGTGTAGAGGATCTTGGACATGGGGGACTTGGACTCTGTAGCAGTGCTCAGGGGAAGGCCGGCGCCAGCGCCGGGCCACGTGCAACCGTGTCGCGCGCGGGGCCGGGCCCCACGCTTTCCCCCGTCGCCGTCAGGGTGGGCGCGCGGCGGGGAAACCCCTGCATTGTCGCGTTTTCAGCCGCGCGGGGCAAAGCTGTGCCATACGCGGCGGTACTGCACGGCGGCAACGCTGTGATCCATCCGCGCCAGGATGAAGCCCCCCACAGCATCAGCAGATCCACGCCATGCGTGGATGAAGCCAGCCATCGCCCAACAAAAAAGGACGCAGCCTCGCGGCTGCGTCCATCGTGAGCCCTGCCGGGAGAGAGTCGGCAGGACTTACTTGACCTCGAACTCCTGCGGCGTTCCGGCCGCCTTGCCATCGACGGTGACCTCGGCGCGGTACTTGCCGGCCGGCCAGCCCTTTGCATTCTTGAACGTGACGTTGGTGGTTTCCGCACCACTGGTGTTCAGGGTGGCGTTCTGTTCGCCGGCTACCTGGCCGTCCTGATAGGTCAGCTTGGCGCCAACGGTGACGTTGTTGGCAGCGCCGTCGGTCTTGACCGAGACGATGATGTCATCCTTCGGTGCGAACAAAGCCGTCGTCGCAACCGACTTGTCGGCGGCTGCGGTCTTGCCGACGGTGACCGACGAGACGTTGACCGCAGCGGCTTCGGCCATCGGCGGCGGTGCGCCGGTCATCGGCGCGGGAGCTGCGGGTTCGGCCGGGGCGGTCGCCGCCGGAGCGGCGTTGCTGTCGGTCGACTCTTCCTTCTTCTTGCAACCGACCAGGGCAACGCTGCCCAGCAGGGCGGCGATCAGGGCGGTCTGTAGCGGGGTGGTCTTGATCATTCGGGGTTCCTCCCAGGGATTGTCGGACGGCGTTCGATGGCCGGCTTACTTCGGCGGCAGTTTCAGGGTCTGGCCCGGGAAGATCTTGTCCGGGTCATCAAGCACATCGCGGTTGGCTTCGAAGATCTTTTTCCAGGCATTGGCGTCGCCCAGATGCTGCTTGGCGATCTTCGACAGCGAGTCACCCTTCTGCACGGTATAGGTGCCGCCGCTGACAACGTCTGCGGTGCTGTCCACCGAAGCGCTGACGCCGGAGAAGTCCGCCTTCGGCACCTGCTCGGCGGTACTGTCGACACTGCCACTGACGCCGGAGAAATCGGCTTTCTTCTCGGTACTCATCCACAACTCCCGTCTGCATGACTACGTGATTCGCACGGTGCCATGGAGGTTGTTAAATGGGGATGGTGCAGATGTGAAGCCGCCCCCCGGGGCGGCTGAACAATCGGGGGAATGGACGCCCGGTAGTGCCGGCCGCTGGCCGGCTGTGCCAGGGGGATCCGGCCTTGGCCGATTGCCGGCCAGCGGCCGGCTCTACCCGTAACCACCTGCGAATCATGGTAGTGCCGGCCGATGGCCGGTGCTCGCCGGGCATGGCCCGGCGCAACGGGCAACCGCCTGTGGCGGTTACTGCCGCAGTTCGCGGTAGGTCGCGGCCGGGGCGGCGATGCCCGGGCTGGCACGCCAGGGGTTGATGTCCAGGCCGCCACGACGGGTGTAGCGGGCCTCCACTTCCAGCCACTGCGGCTGGCAGCGCGCAGACACCTCGCTGAAGATCCGTTCAACACACTGCTCGTGGAACTCGGCGTGCTCGCGGTAGCTGACCAGGTAACGCAGCAGGCCGGCGCGGTCGATCTTCGGCCCGCGGTAGCGCAGGCTGACCGTGGCCCAGTCCGGCTGGCCGGTAACCGGGCAGTTGGACTTCAGCAGCGCCGAGACCAGGGTTTCCTCCACCACCTCGCCGGCATCAGCGGCGAGGAAGTCTGCCTGCGGCGGGCCGTAGCAGTCGATCTCCAGGTCGAGCCCATCGATGGATTCGCCGAGCGGCGTCTCACGCAGGCCCGGCAGGCCGAATTCGACCTCCACCGGCGCACCGGCGCAGGCCGACAGATCCGCCACGATGCGCGCGCGCAGTGCCTCGGCGCTGTCGATACGGGTGCTGTTGAGGGAGTTCAGGTACAGCTTGAACGACTTCGATTCGATCAACCGCGGCGAGGTGCACGGCACCTGCACGGTGGCGACGGCGACCTGCGGCTTGCCACGCGCGTCGAGCCAGCTCAGCTCGAAGGCATGCCAGCGGTCGTGGCCAACGAACGGCAGCGCGGCGTCATCGAGGCCGATCTCGGCGCGGGCGCCGCTGCGGGGGATGGGAAACAGCAGGCCGGGATCGTACTGCGACGGGTAACTGACCTCGCGACCGAGGCTGGAATCCTGTGGGGTGTTCATGGGCGCCATTGTATCGCGCGGACGGCGGGCCTTCGGCCGGGCTGGCCAACGGCGGAGCCCCTCCGTGGTGGTTGTGTTGCCGGATACAGGAGCTGGCCGGGAGGGTGGGTTGGCCGGGGGACGCCGTGAATCCATCCATGGAGGCTCGGTCGCCGCATCCATGCGGCTCACGCCCCCAGCCAACCCACCCTCCCGGCCACGGACAATTTCCCGCGCCACCACGGGAAAGATCAGGAAAATCAAAATCAGAATCCGATCCTTCAGACGTTCATGACGTCCGCCGTGCCGACCAACGGTCGGCACCCACCAACAGCAGCGGGCACCAACAGCCGCGGGAAACTGTCGAAGGCGGGGTGGGTCCGGTTGAGGGGGTGTCCGCGGCATGGATGCCGCGGCCAAGCCCCCAGGGACGGGTTTACGGCGTCCCCCTCAACCGGACCCACCCCGCCATCCCACGGAATGCCCGCTGTTGACGTTGACGTTGCCGTTGATCCAAGCGGGTGCAGGGCTGCAAGCCCTGCGGAAACCCTCACTCCGCCGGGGTGCCGGCACCGTGCAGGTAATCCAGGCTCACCTGCAGCAGCGCGCGGAACCCGACATCCAGCGCCTTCTCATCCAGCAGGAACTTCGGCGAATGGTTGGCCGGCGCCGTTGCCGGGTCGATGCCCGCGCTGGTGGAGCCGACGAAGAAGAACATGCCCGGCACTTCCTTCGCGTACAGCGAGAAATCTTCCGCACCCATCTGCAGCGGTGGCTCGTATACGTTGTCCTTGCCCACCACCGCCTGCAGGCTCGGCAGCATCTTCGCGGTCAGTGCCGGGTTGTTCACCGTGGCCGGGTTGCCATCGGCTTCGTAGATCTCGGTCACCGCCTTGGCACCATGCGCGGCGGCGGTGTGCTCGGCCACGTTGCGCAGGTCGGCGAAGATCTGCTGGCGCATGCCTTCGTCGAAGGTGCGGATGGTGCCGACCATCTCCACTTCATCGGGAATGATGTTGTAGCGGATGCCGCCGTTGATCGCGCCGAAGGTCAGCACTGCCGGCTGCTTGGACAGGTTGGCGCGGCGGCTGACGATGGTCTGCGCGGTGCCCACCAGGTCGGCGGTGGCGACGATCGGATCAACCCCGTTCCACGGCGCCGAACCATGCGTCTGGCGGCCGATCACCTTGATCCCGAACCGGTCCGAGGCCGCCATCAACGGGCCACCGCGCACCGCGATCTGACCCACCTGCACGCTGGAGAACACATGCAGGCCGAACACCGCTTCCGGCTTGAAATCGGCGAACAGGCCTTCCTTCAGCATGAGTGCCGCACCACCCTCTTCCGGCGGCGGTGCGCCCTCCTCGGCCGGCTGGAAGATCAGCATCACCTGGCCCGGCAGGTCCTTCTTCATCGACACCAGTGCTTCGGCCACGCCGAGCAGGGTCGCGGTGTGCGCGTCATGGCCACAGGCATGCATCACGCCCACGGTCTGCCCGCGGTACTGGTCAGTGGCCTTGGAGGCGAACGGCAGGCCGGTCTGCTCGGTCACCGGCAGCGCGTCCATGTCGGCGCGCAGGGCGATCTTCGGCCCCGGCTTGCCGCCCTCGATGATCGCAACCACGCCGTGGTGGGCGATGCCGGTCTTCGGCTTCAGGCCCATCGCACGCAGGCGCTTGGCGACCTCGGCCGAGGTGCGCGCCTCGCGGTTGGACAACTCCGGATGCTGGTGGAAATCGCGGCGCCATTCGACCACCTTGGCCTGCAGCCGCTGCGCGGCGGCGGTCACTTCCGGGCGCTGCCCGTCCTGGGCGTGGGCAAGGGCCGGCAGGGCCAGCAGCAGGGCGGACAGCAGCAGCGAACGGCGCATCGCAATCTCCACAGCAGAAGGGTTCCAGCTGAATGTAGGGCAACACCGCCGCCACGGGAACCTCCGGCGCTCGATCCGGTCTTAGCGCCCGTCCCATCCGTCATGCAGGAAACGTGATGTGGCACAGGTATGCTTTGCGCATTGCCCCGGCGTCCCGCCTGGTCCAGCCCTCTCGGAGTCCTCGTAATGTCACGTGTTTGGAAGATCGTGCTGCTGGTCGTGGCAGTGCTGGTGCTGGCCGTGGTCGGCCTGCGCGTCATGGGCGGGGGCAAGGACAAGGCCGGTGGTGCAGCTGCGGGGGCGCGCCAGGGCGGCGAGGATCCGAATGCCGGTCCAGTACCGGTGACCGTGGTGGAGGCCACGCGCCAGGACGTGCCGGTGTATGCCAGCGCGCTGGGCACGGTGACTGCGATGAACACCGTTACCGTCAGCCCGCAGGTCGGCGGCCAGCTGATGAGCCTGAATTTCCGCGAAGGCCAGGAAGTGAAGCAGGGTGACGTGCTGGCGGTGATCGATCCGCGCACGGCCCAGGCCAGCTATGACCAGGCCGCCGCAGCCAAGCGCCAGAACGAAGCCCTGTTGGCCACTGCGCGCTCCAACTTCCAGCGCTCGAACGCGCCTGAGTATCGCCAGTACGTCGCCAAGACCGATCTGGATACACAGCGTAACCAAGTGGCACAGTACGAAAGCGCCGTGGCCGCCAACGAGGCCAGCATGCGTTCGGCGCAGGTGCAGCTGCAGTACACCAAGGTCACCGCACCGATCTCCGGCATCGCCGGCATCCGCGCGGTCGACGCGGGCAACGTGGTCAACGCCGGCACCGCGCTGGTCACGCTGACCCAGATCCATCCGATCCACGTGCTGTTCAACCTGCCCGAGCGCCAGCTCGGCGACGTGCGCCAGGCGCAGGCCGCCGGCACGGTGCCGGTGGCCGCGCTGGACCGTGCCGATTCGCATGTGTTGTCCGGCGACGGCAAGCTCGACGTGGTCGACAACCTGATCAGTGCCGACAGCGGCACGTTCAAGGCGCGTGCGATTTTCGACAACACCGACAACGGCCTGTGGCCGGGCCAGTTCGTCAACGTGCGCATGCAGCTGCGCACGATCGCCGGTGGTGTGGTCATCCCCACCCAGGCGGTGCTGCGTGGCCCGGATGGCGAGTACGTCTACATCGTGCAGGGCGACAACACGGTAAAGATGCAGACGGTGCGCAGCGGCGTGGAAGTGGGCGACAGCCAGGTGCAGATCGCCGAAGGCCTGAAGGGCGGCGAGCGGGTGGTCAGTGAAGGCCAGTTCCGCCTGAAGCCGGGCAGCAAGGTCACCGCGCTGAAGCCGGGCGAGACCCCGGCCGCACCGACCGAGGCCGAACTGAAGGCGGCCGAGCAGAAGAACGCAGGCGGCGGTGGCCGTCGCGGTGGTGGCCCGCGCTGAGCGCAGGCCACTGATCTCCCTCGCGCCGGCATACCCGCCGGCGCCGACATTGAAGTGCCAGCAAGGATCAGTCCGTGGGCTTTTCGACGATCTTCATCCGCCGCCCGATCGCCACCTCGCTGTTGATGGCGGGCCTGTTGCTGCTGGGCATCCTCGGTTACCGCAAGCTGCCGGTGTCGGCGCTGCCGGAAATCGATGCGCCCAGCCTGGTGGTCACCACCCAGTACCCCGGTGCCAACGCCACCACCATGGCTTCGCTGGTCACTACCCCGCTGGAGCGCCAGTTCGGGCAGATTTCCGGGTTGGAGCTGATGACCTCCGACTCGTCGGCCGGGTTGTCGACGATCATCCTGCAGTTCTCGATGGACCGCGACATCGACATCGCCGCGCAGGACGTGCAGGCGGCGATCCGCCAGGCCACCCTGCCCTCGTCGCTTCCCTACCAGCCGGTCTACAACCGGGTGAATCCGGCCGACGCGGCCATCGTCACCCTGAAGCTGACCTCCGACACGCGCCCGCTGCGCGACGTCAACAATTACGCCGACTCGATCCTGGCCCAGCGCCTGTCGCAGGTGCAGGGCGTGGGACTGGTGTCGATCGCCGGCAACGTGCGCCCTGCCGTGCGCATCCAGGTCAATCCGGCGCAGTTGTCGAACATGGGCCTGACCCTGGAGCAGCTGCGCAGCGCACTGACCCAGGCCAACGTCAATGCGCCCAAGGGCTCGTTGAACGGCAAGACGCAGTCCTACAGCATCGGCACCAACGACCAGCTGGCCAGCGCCGCCGAGTACCGCGACACCATCATCAGCTACAAGAACGGCCGCCCGGTGCGGCTGTCGGACGTGGCCGAGGTGATCGATGGCGTGGAGAACGACCAGCTGGCCGCCTGGGCCGATGGAAAGCCGGCGGTGCTGCTGGAAGTCCGGCGCCAGCCTGGTGCCAACATCGTGCAGACCGTCGAGCGCATCCGCGCGATCCTGCCGCAGCTGCAGGGCGTGCTGCCGGCCGACGTGCACCTGGAGATCTTCAACGACCGTACCGAGACCATCCGCGCCTCGGTGCATGAAGTGCAGTTCACCCTGATCCTCACCATCGGCCTGGTGGTGGCGGTGATCTTCGTGTTCCTGCGCCGGTTGTGGGCCACGATCATCCCGTCGGTGGCAGTGCCGTTGTCGCTGGCCGGCACCTTCGCGGTGATGGCGTTCGCCGGCATGTCGCTGGACAACCTCTCGCTGATGGCGCTGGTGGTGGCCACCGGCTTCGTGGTCGACGATGCGATCGTGATGATCGAGAACATCGTGCGCTACATCGAGCAGGGCAAGAGTGGCAAGGAAGCGGCCGAGATCGGCGCGCGCCAGATCGGCTTCACCGTGCTGTCGCTGACCGTCTCGCTGGTGGCGGTGTTCCTGCCGCTGCTGCTGATGCCCGGCGTCACCGGACGCCTGTTCCACGAGTTCGCGTGGGTGCTGAGCATCGCGGTGGTGCTGTCGATGCTGATCTCGCTGACGCTCACCCCGATGATGTGTGCCTACCTGCTCAAGCCCGACGCCCTGCCCGAGGGCGAGGACGCGCATGAGCGCGCGGCAGCGGCCGGCAAGCAGAACCTGTGGACGCGCACCGTCGGCCTGTACGAGCACAGCCTGGACTGGGTGCTGGGCCACCAGCGCCTGACCCTGGCCGTGGCCGGTGGTGCACTGGTGCTGACCGTGCTGCTGTATGTGCTGATTCCCAAGGGCCTGCTGCCCGAACAGGACACCGGCCTGATCACCGGCGTGGTGCAGGCCGACCAGAACATCGCCTTCCCGCAGATGGAACAGCGCACCAAGCAGGTCGCCGAAGCACTGCGCCACGACCCGGATGTGACCGGCGTGTCGGCGTTCATCGGTGCCGGCAGCATGAACCCCACGCTCAACCAGGGCCAGCTGTCGATCGTGCTGAAGGAGCGCAGCCAGCGCGATGGCCTGGAGCAGATCCTGCCGCGCCTGCAGAAGGCGGTGGCCGGAATCCCGGGCGTGGCGCTGTACCTGAAGCCGGTGCAGGACGTGACCCTGGATACCCGCGTGGCCGCTACCGAGTACCAGTACTCGCTGTCGGACGTCGATTCGGCAACGGTGGCGACCCAGGCCACGCGCCTGACCGAAGCGCTGCGCAAGCGCCCGGAACTGGCTGACGTCGACAACAACCTGTCCAACCAGGGCCGCGCCCTGGAGCTGAACATCGACCGCGACAAGGCCAGCGTGCTGGGCGTGCCGATGCAGACCATCGACGACACGCTCTACGATGCGTTCGGCCAGCGCCAGATCTCCACCATCTTCACCGAGCTCAACCAGTATCGCGTGGTGCTGGAAGTGGCGCCGGAGTTCCGCACCAGCACCGCGTTGATGGAGCAGCTGGCGGTGGCCTCCAATGGCGCCGGCGCGCTGACCGGCACCAACGCCACCAGCTTCGGCCAGGTCACCTCGTCCAACTCGTCGACCGCCACCGGCATCGGCGCGCAGAACACCGGCATCACCGTCGGCGCCGGCAACATCATCCCGCTGTCGGCGCTGGCCGAAGGCAAGGTGAGCAGCGCGCCACTGGTGGTCAGCCACCAGCAGCAGCTGCCGGCGGTGACGGTCTCGTTCAACGTGGCGCCGGGCTATTCGCTGTCCGAAGCGGTGCGTGCAATCCAGGAGACCAAGGACAGCCTGGACATGCCCACCCACCTGCATGCCGAGTTCATCGGCAAGGCCGCCGAGTTCACTGGCAGCCAGACGGACGTGGTGTGGCTGCTGCTGGCCTCGCTGGTGGTGATCTACATCGTGCTGGGCGTGCTGTACGAGAGCTACATCCACCCGATCACGATCATCTCCACGCTGCCGCCGGCCGGTGTCGGCGCGCTGCTGGCGCTGATGCTGTGCGGCCTGAGCCTGTCGGTGGATGGCATCGTCGGCATCGTGCTGCTGATCGGCATCGTCAAGAAGAACGGCATCATGATGGTGGACTTCGCGATCGAGGCCCGCCGCGCCGGTGCCAACGCGCACGAAGCAATCCGCCGTGCCTGCCTGCTGCGCTTCCGCCCGATCATGATGACCACCGCCGCGGCCATGCTGGGCGCGCTGCCGCTGGCCCTGGGCACCGGGATCGGCTCGGAGCTGCGCCGCCCGCTGGGCATCGCCATCGTCGGCGGCCTGCTGCTGTCGCAGCTGGTCACGCTGTACACCACGCCGGTGATCTACCTGTACATGGAGCGCTCCTCCGAGTGGCTTGCCCGCCGCCGCGAGCAGCGTGCGTTGCGCGACGGTTCGCTGCAGGAGCCGCAGGCATGATCCACGCCCCGCTGCTGCAAGGGGCCGCACGATGAACCTGTCCGGCCCCTTCATCCGCCGCCCGATCGGCACCGCGCTGCTGGCCATCGGCCTGTTCATGGTCGGCCTGATCTGCTACCTGCGCCTGGGCGTATCGGCACTGCCGAACATCGAGATCCCGGTGATCTTCGTGCATGCCAGCCAGTCCGGCGCCGATGCGGCGACCATGGCCTCCACGGTTACCGCGCCGCTGGAACGCCATCTCGGCCAGCTGCCGGGCATCGACCGCATGCGCTCGTCGAGCTCGGAAGGCAGCTCGCTGGTGTTCATGATCTTCCAGAGCGGCCACAACATCGATTCGGCCGCGCTGGACGTACAGACCGCGATCAACTCGGCGCAGGCCGACCTGCCCTCGGGCATGGGCTCGCCGATGTACCAGAAGGCGAACCCGAACGACGACCCGGTCATCGCCATCGCGTTGACCTCGCAGACGCAGTCGGCCGATGAGCTGTACAACGTCGCCGATTCGCTGCTGGCGCAGCGCATCCGCCAGATCAGTGGCGTCGCCTCGGTCGACATCGCCGGCGCGTCGACGCCAGCGGTGCGCGTGGACGTCAACCTGCGCCTGATGAACGCGCTGGGCCTGACCGCCGATGACCTGCGCAATGCGGTGCGCGCGGCCAACGTGACCTCGCCCACCGGCTTCCTCAGCGACGGCAACGCCACCACCGCGATCATCGCCAACGATTCGGTGGCGCGTGCGGCCGACTTCGCCGATCTGGTGGTCAAGACGCAGGGCGATGGCCGGGTGATCCGCCTGAAGGACATCGCCAACGTCTACGACGGCCAGCAGGATGCCTACCAGGCCGCGTGGTTCGACCACAAACCGGCGGTGGTGATGTACGTGTTCACCCGTGCCGGCGCCAACATCGTGGAGACCGTGGACCGGGTCAAGGCGCAGATCCCGACCCTGCGCGACTACCTGCAGCCAGGCACCACGATGACGCCGTACTTCGACCGTACGCCGACCATCCGCTCGTCGCTGCATGAAGTGCAGATCACGTTGCTGATCAGCCTGGCGATGGTGGTGCTGACCATGGCGCTGTTCCTGCGCCGGCTGGCACCGACGCTGATCGCCGCAGTGACCGTACCGCTGTCGCTGGCCGGTGCCGCGTTGGTGATGTACGTGATGGGCTTCACCCTGAACAACCTGAGCCTGCTGGCGCTGGTGATCGCGATCGGCTTCGTCGTGGACGATGCGATCGTGGTGATCGAGAACATCATGCGCCACCTCGATGAGGGCATGCCGCGCATGCAGGCGGCGCTGACCGGTGCGCGCGAGATCGGCTTCACCATTGTCTCGATCACCGCCTCGCTGGTCGCGGTGTTCATCCCGCTGCTGTTCGCCAGCGACATGATGGGCGCGTTCTTCCGCGAGTTCACCGTCACCCTGGTGGCGGCCATCGTGGTCTCGATGATCGTTTCGCTGACGTTGACCCCGGCGCTGTGCAGCCGCTTCCTCAGCGCCCATGACCACAGCGCGCCGCCGTCGCGCTTCGGACGCTGGCTGGATGCCGGCCACGAGCGCATGCTGCGCATCTACACCGTGTTCCTGGACTTCTCGCTGCGCCACGCGCTGCTGCTGTCGCTGACGCCGCTGATCCTGATCGGCGTCACCATCTTCCTGTTCGGGGCGGTGAAGAAGGGCGCGTTCCCGCCGCAGGACACCGGCCTGATCTGGGGCCGCGCCAATTCCAGCGCCACCGTCTCCTTCGAGGACATGGTCGCCCGCCAGCGTCGCATCACCGACATGCTGATGGCCGACCCGGCAGTGAAAACCGTGGGTGTGCGCCTCGGCAGCGGCCGTCAGGGCTCCAGTGCACAGTTCAACATCGAGCTGAAGTCACGCAGCGACGGTCGCCGCGAAACCACCGCACATGCGTTGGCGCGACTCAGTGCCAAGGCCGATCGCTACCCCGACCTGCAGTTGCGCCTGCGCGCGATCCAGGACCTGCCCAGCAACGATGGCGGCGGTTCCAGCCAGGGCGCGCAGTACCGCATTTCCCTGCAGGGCAACGACCTGGCTGCTTTGCAGGAATGGCTGCCCAAGCTGCAGGCGGAACTGAAGAAGAACCCGAAGCTGCGTGACGTCGGCACCGACGTGGACAATGCCGGACTGCGCCAGAACATCCAGATCGACCGCGCCAAGGCCGCGCGCCTGGGCATCACTGTCGGCGCCATCGACGGCGCGCTGTACGGTGCGTTCGGCCAGCGCCAGATCTCCACCATCTATTCGGACATCAACCAGTACAGCGTGGTGGTCAACGCCCTGCCCTCGCAGACCGCCACCCCGGCGGCGCTGGATGAGGTGTACGTGCGTGCGCGCAACGGCGACATGGTGCCGATCACCGCGGTGGCCACGCAGATGCCCGGCCTGGCCCCCTCGCAGATCACCCACGAGAACCAGTACACGACGATGGACCTCAGCTACAACCTGGCTCCGAACGTGAGCATGGGTGAGGCCAAGGCGATCATCGATGCCACCGTCGCCGGCATGCGCATGCCTGGCGACATCCGCCTGGCCGACGATGCGGGCTTCGGCTTCAATTCAGATCCCAGCGACATGCTGATCCTGGTGTTTGCCGCGATCCTGACCGTCTACCTGGTGCTGGGCATGCTCTACGAGAGCCTGATCCACCCGGTCACCATCCTGTCCACGCTGCCGGCGGCGGGCGTCGGTGCGCTGCTGGCGTTGTTCGGCACCAACACCGAACTGTCGGTGATCTCGATGATCGCGCTGGTTCTGCTGATCGGCATCGTCAAGAAGAACGCGATCATGATGATCGACTTCGCCCTGGTGGCGCAGCGCGAGCATGGGCTGGCGCCGCGCGATGCCGCACGCGAGGCCAGCATCGTGCGCTTCCGCCCGATCATGATGACCACGATGGTCGCGATCCTGGCCGCCGTGCCGCTGGCGATCGGCCTGGGTGAAGGGTCCGAGCTGCGCCGCCCGCTGGGCATCGCGATGATCGGCGGCCTGCTGTTCTCGCAGAGCCTGACCCTTCTCAGCACGCCGGCGCTGTACGTGATCTTCTCGTGCCTGGCCGAGCGTTGGCGCGCACGCCGCGCACGCAGGCGCGAAGCCAAGCTGCTCAAGCGCGCGCAGCGGGCCTAGAAGGGCCCATCCACGCGCGGCGTGGATCTATGGGTAGAGCCGGCCGCTGGCCGGCTTTCTCCGTACCGCAAATCTGCCGGCCAGCGGCCGGCACTACCACTACCGTGGGTGCGGACCGTTGGTCCGCACTCCATATTTCACCCCACACCCGCAATAATGGTCGGAGACCCTTCCACCGAGCCTGCATGTCCGCCCGACAATCCCGCCTCAGCCGCCTGTGGGCCCACGAGAAGGCCAGTTACGGCCTGCGGGTGTTCATCGCCCTGACCGCGGCGCTGGCGGTGTGCTGGCAGCTGGATGCACTGACCGCCCTGCCCGGCGTGTTCCTCGGCATCATCGCCAGTGCCATCGCCGAAACCGATGACAACTGGTGGGGCCGGACCAAGGCGGTGGCGCTGTCGCTGCTGTGCTTCTGCATTGCCGCAGCATCGGTGATCTGGCTGTTCCCGTGGCCGTGGATCTTCATCGGCGCGCTGGCGCTGTCCACCTTCGGCCTGACCCTGCTCGGCGCGCTCGGCGAGCGCTATGCGTCCATTGCCCAGGCCACGGTGACGCTGGCGATCTACACCATGATCGGCCTGGAACAGCACGGTGCCAGCGACCTGCACAGTGCGCTGGAAGCGGTCAGCCACCTGCTGGCCGGTGCGGTCTGGTACGGCCTGCTGTCGATCCTGTGGACCGCGCTGTTCGCCAACCGGCCGGTCCGCGAGCGGGTGGCGCGACTGTACGTTGAGCTGGGCCGCTACCTGCAGCTGAAGGCCGCGCTGTTCGAGCCGGTGCGCGAAGCCGACCTGCAACGTCGCCAGCTCGACCTGGCCGAACAGAACCGCCGCGTGGTCGGCGCGCTGAACGAGGCCAAGACCGCGATCCTGGCCCGCTTCGGCCGCTCCGGCCGACCCGGCGTGAACTCCGGCCTTTACCTGCGCCTGTACTACATGGCGCAGGATTTCCACGAGCGCGCCAGTTCCTCGCATTACCCGTACGGCGCGCTGGTGGACGCGTTCTTCCACAGCGACGTGCTGTACCGCTGCCAGCGCCTGCTTGACCTGCAGGGACAGGCCTGTGCCCGCCTGGGCGAGGCAATCCGGCTGCGCCGTCCGTTCGTGTACGGCGAAGGCAACCAGCAGGCCGGGCGCGACCTGGCCGATGCGCTGGCCTACCTGCGCGACCAGCAGCGGCCGCAATGGCAGCGCCTGCTGGGCTCGCTGGACCTGCTGGTGCACAACCTGCGCAGCATCGAACGGCGCCTGCTGGATGCCGAGCGCTCCGAAGCCAGCCTGGACAACGTCGATACCCGCCTGCGCGACAGCAACCCACACACCCTGCGCGAGATGGGCGTGCGCATCCGCCAGCAGCTTACGCCCGGCTCGGTGCTGTTCCGGCATGGGCTGCGCATGGCGCTGGCGCTGATTGCCGGCTTTGCAGCGATCCGCCTGTTCAATGCGCAGAACGGTTCGTGGGTACTGCTGACCATCGTGTTCGTGTGCCGGCCCAACTTCGGCGCCACCCGCCAACGCCTGGCCCAGCGCATCGTCGGCACCCTGGCCGGACTGGTGCTGACCTGGGCGCTGCTGCAGCTGTTCCCGCAGCTGCACGTGCAGCTGCTGATCGCCTTGCTCTCTGCACTTCTGTTCTTCTTCACCCGCACCGACCGCTACCTGGTGGCGTCGGCGGCGATCACGGTGATGGCACTGACCTGCTTCAACCTGATCGGCGACGGCTTCGTGCTGATCGTGCCGCGCATGGTCGATACGGTGCTGGGTTGCGCGATCGCAGCGGCGGCCGCGTTCCTGGTCCTGCCCGACTGGCAGGGCCGGCAGCTGCATCTCGTCCTGGCACGCGTGCTGGACACTGCGGCTCGCTACCTGGATTCGGTGCTGGGCCAGTACCGCAGCGGCATGCGCGACGACCTGGCCTACCGCATCGCGCGGCGCGACATGCACAATGCCGATGCCGCGCTGTCCACCGCACTGTCGAACATGCTGCGTGAGCCCGGCCATGTGCGCCGCAATCTGGATGCCGGCTTCCGCTTCCTGGCGCTGTCCAACACGCTGCTGGGACACCTGTCGGCGCTGGGCGCGCATCGCGACCAGGTGGACAGCTATGCGGGCGACCCGCTGGCATTGGCGGCCGGCGAGCGCGTGCGCAAGGCACTGCAGCAACTGGCCTCGGCGCTGACCGCACGGCAACCGGTCGCCGACGATGACAACGACGCCGACCGCGCGGTGGCCGCCGAGCTGGAGCAGATCGACGAGGCGATGCCGCCGAAACTGCAGCTGATCCGCACGCAGATGGCGCTGGTACTGCGAATGCTGCCGAAGGTGCGGGCAGCGGCCAATGAAGCGGTGACCAGCCTGACCTGACTCCTCATCGCTGATCGGAGATCCCACCCACGCGTGGCATGGGTCAATTGCGCCGTGTGCAACGGCGCGTTGCGCGTGGCGCTGCGGTTCGATCACGCGGCCGCGCGGATACTGGGCAATTCCCCCCGCTCCGGACTATCGCCATGAAAATCGAGCTCAGTGGCCGCACCGCGCTGGTCACCGCCTCCACCGCCGGCATCGGCCGGGCCATCGCCCAAGGACTGGCCAGCGCTGGTGCGCGTGTCATTCTCAATGGCCGCAGCACCGACAGCGTCGAGCGCGCCCGCCGGCACCTGCTCGCCACCGTGCCGGGAGCCGACGTGCTCGGCCTCGCCGCCGATCTCTCTGATGCAGCCGGTATCGAAACACTGTTGGCCGGCCTGCCCAAGGTCGACATCCTGGTCAACAACGCCGGCATCTTCGGCCCACAGGACTTCTTCGAGACCGATGACGCGACCTGGGAGCGCTACTGGCAGACCAACGTGATGTCCGGCGTGCGCCTGTCGCGTGCGCTGCTACCGGCAATGGTCGATGCCGGCTGGGGCCGCGTGCTGTTCATTTCCTCCGAATCAGCGCGCAACATTCCCGCCGACATGATCCATTACGGGGTCAGCAAGACCGCGCAGCTGTCGTTGTCGCGCGGCTTGGCCAAGCGCGTGGCCGGCAGTGGCGTCACCGTCAACGCGGTGCTGCCCGGCCCGACCCTCTCCGATGGTTTTGCGGCGATGTTCGAGGATGAACGCCAGCGCAGCGGCAAGCCGCTGGAGCAGATCGGCCGTGAGTTCGTGATGGCGCACCGGCCGTCCTCGGTGATCCAGCGCACCGCCACGGTCGAGGAAGTGGCCAACATGGTGGTGTACCTGGCCTCGCCGCAGGCATCGGCAACCTCGGGTGCGGCGCTGCGCGTGGATGGCGGCGTGGTCGACGATATCGTCTGAGAGTGCTGGCAGGTGTGCGGACCAACGGTCCGCACCCACAGGTCCGCACCCACAGCAGAGGGGAAGGAATGCTAGGCTGCGCCGGTCAAGGAGGTTCCATGTCCGGTCACAACCAGTTCGCCCTGCTGCGCCAGCGCCGTTTCCTGCCGTTCTTCGTGGTCCAGGCGCTCGGTGCGTTCAACGACAACGTGTACCGGCAGGCGATCATCAGCATGTTGCTGTTCATGGCTGTGCCGGAGGAAGAACTGGGGTTGTACGCCACCCTGGCACCGGCCATCTTCATCCTGCCATATTTCCTGTTCTCGGCGCTGGCCGGGCAGATCGCCGACAAACTGGAAAAATCGCGACTGATCGTGATCACCACCACCATGGAGATCGTGATCATGTCGCTGGCGGCCACCGGCTTCCTCACCCAGAGCCTGCCGGTGCTGCTGGTCGCGCTGTTCTGCACCGGCATGCAGTCCACCCTGTTCGGCCCGGTGAAGTACTCAGTGCTGCCGTCGGTGCTCAGGCCAGAAGAGCTGACCGGCGGCAACGGCCTGGTCGAGATGGGCACCTCGATGTCGATCCTCTCCGGCATGATCGTCGGCGGCCTGGTGTTCACCGTGGCTGGCAGTCACGGCACGGTGGTGGCCGCGTGCGCGATCATCGCCCTGGCGATCTGCGGCAACATCGCCGCCCGCCTGATTCCCAAGGTCGATGCCGGCGACCCGAATCTGAAGATCAACTGGAACCCGTTGCCGGAATCGCTGGCGGTGCTGCGCATGGCGCGCCAGCAGAAAGCCGTACGCAACTCGATCCTGGGCGTGTCCTGGTTCTGGTTCGTCGGCACCGTGCTGACCTCGCAGTTGCCGGCCTATGCGGTGACCAACCTGGGCGGCCAGCCGACCCTGTACATCTTCGCGCTGGCCCTGTTCTCGGTGGGCACCGGCGTCGGCTCGCTGCTGTGCGAGAAGCTGTCAGCACGTACGGTGGAAATCGGCCTGGTACCGCTGGGCGCGTTCGGCATGACCGCGTTCCTGCTCGACCTGTACTTCGCCCGCAGCGGCGAAGCGACAGTGCACGGGCTGACCATCGGGCCGTTCCTGCAGCAGCCCGGCAGCATCCGCATCGTCATCGACCTGATCGGCATCGGCCTGTTCACCGGCATCTTCGTGGTGCCGCTGTTCGCACTGATCCAGAGCCGCACGCCGAAGGCGCAGATGTCGCGCGTGTTCGCCGCACTGAACATCCAGAACTCGGGCTTCATCGTCGCTGCGGCGCTGCTGTCGCTGGCCGCCCACAAGCTGCTGCACTGGACCATTCCGCAGCAGTTCCTGGCGCTGGCCATCGCCAACGCGCTGGTGGCGATCTACATCTTCACCATCGTCCCCGAATTCCTGATGCGCTTCCTCAGCTGGCTGATGGTGCGCACCCTGTACCGGCTGCGCCCGCACGGCATCGAGGCCAACGTGCCGGACGAAGGCGCCGCACTGCTGGTCTGCAACCACGTCAGCTACATGGACGCGCTGATCCTGTCGGCGACCATCCCGCGCCCGGTGCGCTTCGTCATGTACTACAGGATCTTCAACATCCCGGTGATGCGCTGGATCTTCCGGACCGCCAAGGCGATCCCGATTGCCGGGGCGCGCGAAGACCCGGCGCTGATGCAGCGTGCGTTCGATGAGATCGACGCGGCGCTGGCCGAAGGCGAACTGGTCTGCATCTTCCCCGAGGGCGCGCTGACCCGCGACGGGCAGATGGCGCCGTTCAAGTCCGGCGTCGAGAAGATCCTCGAGCGGCGGCCGGTGCCGGTGGTGCCGATGGCGCTGCGCGGCATGTGGTCGAGCATGTGGAGCCGCCGCGACAGCCGCCTTGGCCGCATGCGGGTGCCGCGTCGTTTCCGCGCCACGGTCGAGGTGGTGGCGGCACCGGCCGTGGATGGCCGCACCACCAGCGCCCCGGTGCTGGAGGCCCAGGTGCGGGCCCTGCGTGGTGATCACGCCTGATCGACCGCACGGACACGGGTAGACCGTCCCAGCGACAAGCCCCCCATCCTCGCCCTCCGATGCATCGCAGAGGTCCGTCAGATGCGTCAGATCAAGGGCCATACCGGCCAGTATCTGACTGTAACCGCATACATGCAGCGCGGGTTGAGGTAGATTACGCACCCACAGGGGGGAGGTTCGGCCGTTTCATCATGGCCGGCCACCAAGGAATGGAGTCTTGCTTTGAATCAACCGCCACCGCTCAGCCGTCCGGTCTACATCCCCAACCATCTGGTCTGGGCGATCCTGACGACGCTGTTCTGCTGCCTGCCGTTGGGCGTGGTGTCGATCGTCTATGCCTCCCAGGTCGATGGCCGCCGCGCCGCCGGCGACCTGCCGGGGGCCTACAGTGCGTCGCGCAAGGCGGGCTGGTGGGCGGTGGCTTCGGCCGTGGCCCTGCCGGTCCTGTTGCTGTTGTGGTTCGGGCTGTTCGGCGGCTTGGCCGTACTGGGCGCTCTTTCCGACCAATGATTCACCACCACCACCCATCAAGGAGCTTGAACCCATGAACACCGCCACTCCGCAGGTCCCGAACAATCTGGTCTGGGCCATCCTGAGCACCCTGTTCTGCTGCCTGCCGGCCGGCATCGTGTCGATCGTCTACGCCGCGCAGGTCAACGGCAAGCTGGCCGCTGGCGACATCGCCGGTGCCCAGGACTCCGCCGCCAAGGCCAAGAAGTGGGCGATCTGGTCGGCCATCGCCGCCGTCGTGGTCGGCGTGCTGTACGGCATCCTGATCGTCGCTGTCGGCGGCATGGGTGCAATGAACAACAGCGGCTACTGATCCGCGTGGACGGATCCGGCGCCTGCGCCGGATCCGTTGCTGCAATGTCCGCACTTCCCGCCCGCTCCCGATTCGCCCGCTGGGCACCGCTGCTGGCCGCCACCGGCCTGGCCGCCGGTGCCGCGGTGGTGCTGCGCAACGTCAATCCGTATGTCGCCGGCAATCCTTTGCCGAGCTGCCCGCTGTACGCGCTGACCGGCCTGTACTGCCCGGGCTGTGGCAGCACCCGCTGCCTGTATTCACTGGTCCATTTCGACCTGCCCGGCGCGATGGCGATGAACCCGCTGCTGGTCATCAGCCTGCCGTTCCTGCTGCTGATGCTGCTGAACGTCGCCGGCATCCGTCCGCGCGTGCTCGACCCGCTGATGCGGGTACTGGCCAATCCCACGTTCTGGCTCTGGGTGCTGCCCGGGTATGCGCTGCTGCGCAACCTGCCGTGGGCACCGTTCACCGCACTGGCACCGATCTAGGTTTTCCAGCCAACGGCGCAGCCCCTCGCGGTGGGCGACGTTTGAAGGCAGAAGCCCTGGGGTTGGCCGGACGGGATGGGTTTGCGGGGGACGCCGTGAATCCGTCCATGGAGTCTTGGCCGCGGCATCCATGCCGCGGACACCCCCGCAAACCCATCCCGCCCGGCCACGGACAGTTTCCGTGTGCGTCCACCACGGAAAAGAAAGAGAAGATCAAAAGCAGAAGCGGATCGCTTCGCTCTGTATCCACGCATGGCGTGGATCGACCGTGTCGACCAAGGTGGACACCCACCGGCAGTCGCGGTTGACCCACCGTCACCGGGAAACTGTCGGGGGTGGGGCGGTGTGGGCTTGCAGGAGCGTTGGCGCCATGGATGGCGCCATCGAGCCCCCAAGGACGGGTTTACGGCGTGTCCTGCAGCCCCACACCGCCCCGCCCAACCCTCAGCAATCCAGAGCCGCTTTGGCTTTGGCTCTGGCTTTGGCTTTGGCTCTGGCTTTGGCTTTGGCCTCTGCAGGTGCAGGGCTGCAAGCCCTGCAAAGCAACTACGTCACCCAGCCTGCAATCACCAGCAGGGCGAGGACCGCCAGCCACAGCAGCAGCATCCGCCACACCAGGCTCATCGCATCACGCAGGTCCGGCAACCGCTGCCACACCGGCAGCAACCCTGCCTCGGTGTAATCGTGCGCATCCTCACGCAGCTCGGCGTTGACGCTGGCCCGCGCCACCGCGCCAAGGAACCCGATGTTGCCGGCCAGGCGTTCGCCATGGGCCTGGCGCCAGGCCTTCCACGCCGTATCGAAATTGCCCACCAGCGCCATCGAGAAGGCCATCAGCTGCGCCACCGGCCACTCGATCCAGCCCAGCAGGCGCTGCGCCAGCGCCAGCGGCTCCACCGGCACGCGTGCGCGCATCGGGCTCTCCGCCATCAGCGCCAGCAGCCGGTACCCGAGCGCGCCAGCCGGGCCCAGCAACAGGAACCAGAACAGCACCGCGAACCAGCGCCGCAGTGCGTTGAGCACCGTCGCCTCGACCAGTGACGGAATGTCCTCGCGCAGGCTGCCGCCGGCCGACTGCAGGTTGCGCACTGCAGCCTGCCGCGTCGCCGCATCATCGGCATCGATAATGGCCTCGATATCGCGGTCCAGGTCACGCGGGCCCCAGCACCAGGCCAGCACCGCCACGCCCAGCAGCAGCGACGGCAGGCCGAACAGCACCCCGCGCAACAGCCACGCCAGCAGCACCATCAGCAACAGCGGCGGCAGCAGTGCCAAGGCAACGCCGGCCGGTCCCTGCCAGGCCTTGCCACCACGCGCATCCAGCCAGCCCAGCCAACGCCGGAAACCGTCGAAACGGCGCAGCGAGGCAGCAGCGGCCGGAGCAACATGGCCCAGGGCCAGTGCCACCAGCACGGCGGCCAGAGTGGTGAACATGGCAGGTCTCCCTACGAAACAGAACGCTCGGCGCCGCTACCTTACCTGTCGCAGCGGCGCCCTCCGCGATGACCCGCACTGTAACCCGGGCCGTGTTCAGGTGGCGGCAATGCAATCGCCCCAGCCGGCCCGGCTCAGCCCTTCTGCTGCCGGTACCAATGCTCGATCAGGCCGCGCGAAATCGAGATCGGCGGCGACAGGCGGATACCCTGGCCATCGTCCTCCACGTCGCGCGCCAGTGCCGCGCCGACCTCGTCGGCACTGAACCAGCGCGCGTCTTCCAGCTCACCGTCCACGGTCGGCAGGTCATCCTGCGCCTGTGCGCGGAAGCCAACCATCAGCGCACCCGGGAACGGCCAGGGCTGCGAACCGAGGTACTGGCAGGCCGTCACCCGCACCTTGCTCTCTTCATGGACTTCGCGCACCACGGTCTGCTCGAAGGTCTCGCCGGGTTCGACGAAGCCGGCCAGCACCGAGTAGCGACGCGGGGCCCAGTTCGACTGCCGGCCCAGCAGCAGCCGGCCCTGGTTTTCCACGGCGACGATCACCGCCGGGTCGACACGCGGGTAGTGTTCGGTGGAACACTGCCCGCAGCGGCCGACGAAGCCACCACGGGCAAACGCCACGGCGCCGCCGCACACGCCGCAGAAGCGGGTGCGCGAGTGCCAGTACGACATGCCGCGGGCATAGCTGAAGGCGGTCGCATCGGCCATCGACCACAGCAGCGCGGCCTGGCGCAGATCAAGCCGGCGTGGTGCGCTGATGGTGACGTTGGTGGCTTCAACCGAGAACCACGCCTGCTCTCCGCGCAGGCCGAGGAAGATCGCGGCACCCGGGCCGCCGCCGATGTCGGCGCCGGTCAGCGCCAGTGGCTGATCGTCATCGCCGGTGAAGGCGCTGCCGTCCTGATCGAGCACGAGGATGCGCGCGCCCGGCCACAGGCGCGCCAGTGCATCGGCATCTTCGCGCAGGGCATCGGCGCGCTCCAGCGGTTCACCCACGAAGGCGAAACCGGAAAGCGGCGAAGGAGTATTGGGCATCCTGCAAGCGTGCCGCCAATCGATGCGGGTGGCAAGGTCGGCGCTGTGCGCAATCTGCCGTTGTGGATGCAGGAAGGATCATCCACGCATGGCGTGGATCTGCCCGCTCTGGCAGGTGCCAACCCTGGTTGGCACATTCCGGCCACAGGCCTCTTACATGCTGAAGCTGCTGCCGCAGCCGCAGGTGGTCTTTGCGTTCGGGTTGCGGATCACGAACTGGGCACCGGTCAGGCTCTCGGTGTAGTCCACCTCGGCGCCCATCAGGTACTGCAGGCTCAGCGGGTCGACCAGCAGGGTCACCCCGCTGGTCTGTACCGCCAGGTCATCCTCGGCACGGTTCTCGTCGAACTCGAACCCGTACTGGAAGCCCGAACAGCCGCCGCCCTCGATGTACACACGCAGGGCCAGGTCGGGGTTGCCCTCTTCCTGGATCAGGGATTTGACCTTGGCGGCCGCCGACTCGGTGAAGTTCAGCGGGCGCTCCAGCGATTGGTAATCGGGCGCGGCAACCGGGGTGGCGCCGGGCAGGGAGACTAGCGTGCTCATGGTGCCAGCATGGGGGTGCCGGGGATGGCTTTCAAGCCATCGCCTCGGCCAGCTTGCGGCGTGCGGCGGTGTCGCCCTTGCTGCCATTGGCCTCATCGCCTTCCGGCGCCGGCAGGGCCGCCATCGGGGCGCTGGCATGGATCAGGCGGCCGTTCAGCTGGGCGCCCGCATTCATCTCCACCACCTGGTAATGGACGTTGCCATTGACCCGTGCGCTGGGGGTCAGCTCGACCTTCTCGGTGGCGTGTACATCGCCGTCCAGACGGCCGCTGATGACCACCACCTGGGCCCGGATCTCACCCTCGATCACGCCATGCTCGGCGACCGTCAGGGTCGCGCCGCTGGCGCCTTCGGTGGCGATCACCTTGCCGTGGATGCGACCTTCCACATACAGGCCACCACTGAATTCCACATCACCGCGGATCACCACCTGGTTGCCGATCAGGGCATCCACCACCAGCTGGCCTTCACGGTTGGATTTGCTGCTTCCGAACATCTGCCTACTCCCCTTTGCTGGCCGGCGCACCGGCTTGTTTCCAGTCGAATACCTGGGTGGTACCCCCCGTACCACTCCCCAATGTCACCCGCACGCGTTGCGGGGTGAAGTCAGCCGGCAGCATCACGCTGCCGGTGAGCTGCTGGAAGTACCGGAACGAGTAATCCTGTCCCGGCACCTTGCTGCGCTGGTGCAGATCATCCCAGCTGATCGTGGCCAGCTTGCCGTTCTTCACGCCTTCCACGGTGAAGCGCATCTGCCCCTGGCTGATGGCGCCGCGGTTGAGGTTCTGGGTCAGCACGGCGGTGTACTGCCAGGTGCCGGCCGCTTCCGGGCTGAACTCGATCGAATGGGTGTTCAGGCCCTTGCGCTGGCTGGTCGAACCCACCAGGCGCTCATAGAAGGCAACGTCGGCACGCAGGCCGGCGATTTCCTCATCGCGCTCGGCCAGCGAGGACTGCACCTCGGTATTGGCGGCGCGGCTGATGCGGTCGGAGGCTTCCAGCGTGGCCTGCTTCTGGCGCAGCTCGGTCAGCTGCGCCTGCAGCGTCTCGGCGCGCTTCTCGGCAGCCTGCAGGCGCTGGCCCTGGGCATCGCGTGGCGTGGCCATCCAGCAGCCACCCAGCACCGCCAGCACCAGGCTGAGCAGCCAGATGCCGCCGATCACCAGCAGGCGGCGACGGTCGGCCGGCGGTTGCGGCGCGCCGGGCAGGCGTACCTGCACGCGCATGGGAGGACGGTTGGTCATGGGTGGTTTCCGGGGTATCGCGAGGGCGACACCGGTACGGCCCCTGTGGCAAACGACGGGCTAGTGTATGACAGGACGGGTGGGTTTCCTGCGCCGTGGCCGGCCACGGTCTGTGGCGTTCAGGCATGCCATCGTCGATAGTGTGGTCCCCTGCACAGTTCCGTCGCCGGAGCATCGCCATGACCGAAGCCCACTTGTTCGTGATCGGCATCCTGCTGGCCTGGCTGGCCGGCATCCGCGTCTACCTCACCGTGTTCGGCGTCGGCCTTGCCGGCCTGCTCGGCTGGGTCGACCTGCCGCCCGCCCTGCAGGCCACCGAATCCTGGTGGGTGCTGGGCACGTCGGCGGCGCTGGCCATCGCCGAGTTCTTCGCCGACAAGATTCCCGGCGTGGACTCGGTCTGGGACCTGGTGCAGACGCTCGCACGCGTGCCGGCCGGCGCGTTCCTCGCAGCGGCTACCCTGTCGCCGGACGGTCAGCTCGGCGCCGGCGCACTCGCCGCCGGTGCCGGCGTCGCCCTCGCCAGCCACGGCCTGAAGGCCGGTACCCGCGCGCTGCTCAATACCTCGCCGGAACCGGCCAGCAACTGGGTCGCCTCCGCCGCCGAGGACACCGTGGTAGTCGGTGGCCTGGCGCTGGCCCTGGCACACCCGTGGATCGCGCTGGTGGTGGTGCTGGCCTGCAGCCTGGCCGGCGCGCTGCTGGTGTGGCTGGTCTGGCGCGCGCTGTGGAAGGGCGTGCGCTGGCTGGCGCGCGGTGCATCGGCAGCACCGCCGGGGCACAGCAGTACCGGTTGAGCACCGGGCTTGTCGCATAATGGACGCGAACACCAGGAGCACCGATGGCCGCAAACGAATCCCCCGCGGGCGCCCGCCCGGGACGCGCTGAAACCCCTCCGGCCGATCATTGGCAGCGCTGGGCGCCCGAGGCGGTAGGCCCCGCTGTGGCCGCACCGACGGCTGCGACCCCGCCGCCCATCGCGACCGATACCCCGGCGCCGGTCAACAGCGCACCGCCGCCGCTGCCCGGCCCGATCGCACTGGCCGAAGCCGGCAACAACGATCTGGCCCCGCCGCCCTCGGACTCGCCCTACCGCGTGCTGATCGTTGAAGACGATCGCGCCCAGGCGCTGTTCGCGCAGAGCGTGCTGCACGGCGCCGGCATGCAGGCGATCGTGCACAGCGATGCCGATGCCGCGCTGCAGGCGATCAAGGAGCACCGCCCCGACCTGATCCTGATGGATCTGCACCTGCCCGGGCTGGACGGCATGCGCCTGACCGCGCTGATCCGCCAGCAGCCCGGCCTGCAGCTGCTGCCGATCGTGTTCCTCAGCGGCGATCCGGATCCAGAGCGCCAGTTCGAAGTGCTCGACAGCGGCGCCGACGACTACCTGAGCAAGCCGATCCGGCCGCGCCACCTGATCGCAGCGGTGGCCAACCGCATCCGCCGCGCGCGTGCCCAGGCCGCGACCCTGCCGGGCGCCACCGGCGCACCGGCCACCAGCAATCCGGAAACCGGCCTGCCGACGCGCCACCATGTGCTGCAGCAGCTCAACACCGCACTCGCCCACCGCGACCGGGGCGGCGTGTTCTTCATCGAAGTGGCCAGTGCGCTGGGCCTGCGCGAACGCTATGGCTATGCCGCGTTTGAACGGCTGATGGTGCAGGCCGGGCAGCGCTTGGCCGAAGCCGGCCATCCGCACCTGCTGGCGCGGCTGAACGACAACAGCTTCCTGCTACTGGCCCGCAACGCCGACGAGGACGCCCTCGAAGGCATCGCCGCGAGCCTGCGCGAGCAGCTGTCGGCCCGCGCCTTCGTGATCCGCGACGACGAATCCGTGCATCTGCGCGGCGTGGTCGGCTATGCGCCGCTGTCGCCGGGCTTCGAGGATGCCAGCAGTGCGCTGGAAGCGGTTGAGCGCACCACCCTGCAGGCGCGCCTGCTCAGCGCCGGCGTGGCGGGCCATGTGCATCGCCAGGCGGTCACCGAACAGGAACACCTGGCGCTGCTGGAGGGCCAGCTGGAACTGGCCTACCAGCCGATCGTCGCCGTGGCAGGCGGCAACACCGCGCAATACCAGTTGCTGCTGCGCCTGCGCCAGGCCGATGGCACGGTGCTGGCGGCCGGCCAGGTGATCCCCGCCGCGGAAGCCGCCGGGCGCATCGCCGACCTCGACCAGCAGGTGATGGACCACGCACTGGGCCTGCTGGATCTGTACCGGCACGCAACGCAGCCGCTGAGCCTGTTCGTCTCGCAGTCGCTGCGCACCCTGCAGCGCGATGCCTTCGCCGACTGGCTGCTGGAATCACTGCAGCAGCGTGACCTGCCTGGCAGTGCGCTGGTGATCGACGTGCGCCTGCCCGACGCACTGATCCACACCGTGCCGCTGCAGCAGTTCTGCCAGCGCATGGCCAGCGCGGGGGTGCGCTTCTGCCTGAGCCAGTTCGAACCCAGCGGCGAGGCCGATGCACTGCTGACCCAGCTGCCGCTGTCGTTCGTGCGCATGGCTGCGCGCTTCTCCAGCAGCCACTCCAATCCGGCCACGCGCGAGGAACTGCGCAAGACGATCGAACAGGCCCATGCCGCCGGACTGCAGATCATCGGCCAGCAGATCGAGGATCCGCAGGCTGCAGCGGCGATGTGGGTAGGCGGCGTCGACTACATCCAGGGCAACATGGTGCAGTCGGCCGGCAGCGACCTGAACTTCGACTTCCACAACGCGGTGCTCTGACGTGCCGCTGTGGGGCGTGCTGCTGGTTGCCCTTGCTGCGGCCGCCATCGCGCTGCTGCTGTTGGGCCTGCGCCTGCGCGCGCGCAACCATGCGCTGGCCCAGCTGCAGCGCACGCACAGTGCGCTGGCCGCCGAACGCGACCAGCTTCGCCATACCACCGAACGCCAGGGCCAGCTTGAGCAACAGCTGCTGCAGGCCAAGCAGGCCGCCGAGGCGGCCGTGCTGGCCAAGGGCGAGTTCCTGGCCACGATGAGCCACGAGATCCGCACCCCGCTCAACGGCATCCTGCCGATGCTGGAGCTGATCGCACGCGGGCCGCTGGGCGAAGACCAGCGGCAGATGCTGGCCACCGCCTCGGCCAGTTCGCAACAGCTGCTGCGCATCGTCGACGACATCCTCGACTACTCCCGGCTGGAAGCGCAGGCGCTGGAACTGGAGATCACCAGCTTCAACCTGCGCGACCTGCTCGATGGCGTGGTACAGCTGATGCAGCGGGCCGCCGACGCCAAGGGCCTGGCCCTGGGCCTGCAACTGGATCCATCGGTGCGCCTGCCGGTGCGCGGCGACCCGGTGCGCCTGCGCCAGGTGCTGAGCAACCTGCTGGCCAACGCCATCAAGTTCACCGCCCGCGGCCAGGTGCAGCTGCGCGTGCTGCGTCTGGGTGAAAGTGCCGCGCAGCACCAGCTGCGCTTCGAGATCATCGATACCGGCATCGGCATCGACGACGCGCTGCAGGCACGCCTGTTCCAGTCCTTCAGCCAGGCCGACGCATCCACCACCCGCATCTATGGCGGCACCGGCCTGGGCCTGGCCATCTGCAAGCGCATCATCGACCTGATGCACGGGCACATCGGCGTGCACTCCACGCCGGGCCAGGGCGCAACCTTCTGGTTCGAGATCCCGCTGCTGAAGGTCGCTGGCGACCTGCCGGCGATGGCGCGCGCACCGGCACCGCTGCTGCTGTTCAGTGCCGATGCAACGCTGCAGGCACGTATCGAGCGCATCGCCGCCCACCATGGGCTGCAGGTGCAGGTGCTGGCACAGCTGGATGCCGTGGTCGAGCGCCTGCGCGCTCCCGCGCGGCCCGGACAACCGGCACCGGCATGGCTGCTGGTCGATGCCCGCGCACGCCGCAACGGTGAGGCCACGCTGCAGCTGGCGCTGAGTGAACGTGGTGACGACGATGCGCTGCAGGTGCTGTGGCTGCAGGAGGGCGCACTTCCACAACGCCAGCGCCAGCGCCAGCTGCCCCCGCACTTCGACGATGCGGCCCTGCATGCACTGCTGGCTGCACCGGTCGCCCCCGCCCGCCCCGCTGCGCTGCTGGCCAGCGCGGACAACGAGCAACCGGCTGCCACGCTGCCGCCGTTGCATCTGCGTGTGCTGCTGGTGGAGGATAATACGGTCAACCGGATGGTCGCCGAACAACTGCTGCGCGTGTTCCAGTGCGAAGTGCGCAACGCCGCCGATGGCGAGCAGGCGCTGGCCGCCCTCCGCGAAGGCGGCGTGGACATCGTGTTGATGGATTGCCAGATGCCGGTGCTGGACGGCTACGCCGCCACGCGCCGCTGGCGCGCCGAAGAAGTGGAGACCGGGCGCGCGCGCCTGCCGATCATCGCCATGACCGCCAACGCCATGGCCGGTGACCGCGAGCGCTGCCTGCAGGCGGGCATGGACGATTACCTGTCCAAGCCGATCGCGCGCGCCACGCTGCATGCGCTGCTGCTGCGTTGGGGTGGCGGCAAAGCTGCATCACCTGGACAATTTTCTGTGGAGCCGTCTGTAGAGCCGAGCCATGCTCGGCTGACGGCCAGTGGCACTCCCACTCCATCAGCCGAGCATGGCTCGGCTCTACAGGAGACGACAAGCCAAGCCGCGCCGAAACCGGTGATCGACCGCGACGTGCTGGATGAACTGCACACCGTGATCGGCGACGCTGCCACCCAGATCGTCATGGTCTTTCTTGAAGATGCGCCGGTGATGGTGCAGCAGTTGCAGCTGGCCGCGCAGAACGGCGATGAGCTGCGCTTGCAGGCCACAGCGCACAGCCTGAAGTCATCGAGTGCAAACGTCGGCGCATTGTCGCTGTCGGCGATCGCGCAGCGGATCGAGCACGAAGCCCGTAGTGGCAGCCTGCAGCGCCCCGCGGTGGCGGTGGCGCTGCTGGTTGCGGAATTCGCCCGGGCGCGTGTTGCACTGACGGGCTACCTGGCACAGCACCGCGCCGGCCAGGGCGGCTGACTCACTCTTCCAGCTTGCTCAGCAGGTACTTCGGCTCGCCGATACGCTCGATCAGGTCCAGCTGGGTTTCCAGCCAGTCGATGTGCTCCTCTTCCGAATCGAGGATCTTCACGAACAGCTGGCGGCTGACGTAGTCGCCAACCGAATCGGAATAGGCCACGGCCTCGCGCAGGGTGACCACGCCATCGCGTTCCAGCGACAGGTCGCACTGCAGGATCTCGGTCGGGTTCTCGCCGATGCGCAGCTTGCCCAGCGCCTGGAAATTCGGCAGGCCTTCAAGGAACAGGATGCGGTCGGCGAGCATGTCGGCATGCTTCATCTCGTCGATCGATTCCTTGTACTCGTGTTCGGCCAGTTCCTTGATGCCCCAGTTCTTCAGCATCTTGGCGTGCAGGAAGTACTGGTTGATCGCGGTCAGCTCGTTGTAGAGGACCTTGTTGAGGAATTCGATGACCTTGGTGTCGCCCTTCATGGGGGTGCTCCTGCACGCTGAAAACGCAGGCACTTTAGCGCCTCGCGTGCGCTCGTGAAGGAACGCGAATCGTGCGCATTGGCCTGCGCGGCCGAGGGTGAAGGATGCGAAAGCGCGGCGTCAACGCGCCGCGAAAAGGCGATCAGGCGACCTGCGCCAGGCCCAATACCGGCAGCGGCAGATCGTGGGTCGCACGTGCCTTGGCCAGCAGGTCGCCGGCCATGTCCAGGCAGGAACCGCAGGTGGCACCACAACCGGTACGCATGGTCAGTTCGGCCACCGTGCTCACGCCATGGCTGGCGGCTTCGCGGATCTGGTGGTCGGTGACTCCGTTGCAGATGCAGACGTACACAGGCGGGAACCGGGCTGACAGGCCAGAAGCGGCCTGGTGGCTATTCCAATGGAAACGAGAATGGTTGTCAATCAGAGACCTGAACCATTCTCGATACCGTTCAGCCGGTCAGCTGGCCGGGCCGTCGCCCGTGACCTTCTTCGGCCAGTACCCTCGGGTCCGCGGGCGCTTGCGCGGGCGGTCGTGCCCGGCGGTGTGGCCCGGCATCCAGGCCTCGGCGGCGCTCTTGGGCATGGCGGTGACGCCCTGCCCGGCCACGCCGCGCGCCAGTGGCGCCAGGTGTCGCAGGGCACGCGCATAGACGCCGCGTTTGAACATCACCACGTGCTCTACCGGGTACCAGAAGTCGACCCAGCGCCAGTGGTCGAACTCGGGCGAGTCGGTGTGGTCCAGCGTCACGTGGGATTCGTCGCCGGTCAGGCGCAGCAGGAACCAGACCTGTTTCTGGCCGATGCAGACCTGCCGCTCGTTGCGGCGGATGGCCCGCGCCGGCAGCTTGTAGCGCAGCCAGCCGGGCGTGGCCCCGAGCACTTCCACATGCTCAGGCAGCAGGCCGGTCTCTTCCTGCAGTTCACGATACATGGCCTCGACAGGCGTCTCGTCGGTGTTCATGCCACCCTGCGGGAACTGCCAGCCATCCCGGCGCACGCGTCGTGCCCAGAACACCTGGCCGTCCTGCCGCATCAGCACGATGCCGACGTTCGGTCGATAGCCGTCCGGATCGATCACGATGCGGACTCCTAAGAAAATCTACTGGTCGGGACTATCCCATGCCCTCTGTCGGCCCACAAGCACGACACAAAAGTGTTGACAGGGTCGATACACATCCGCAGAATAGCGGGCTCACCAAGGCTATGTAGCTCAGCCGGTTAGAGCACAGCACTCATAATGCTGGGGTCGGTGGTTCGAGTCCACCCATAGCCACCACACTGAAAATCAAGTTGTTTTTCAGTGTGAAAAGTGAGAAAATAGTCGCACGTTTTGCCCCGTCGCCAAGCGGTAAGGCACCTGACTCTGACTCAGGCATTCGGTGGTTCGAATCCATCCGGGGCAGCCAAATTAAAAGCAAAAGGCCAGATCGAAAGATCTGGCCTTTTGCTTTTAATTTGGTCGCGCATCCCACCTTATCCCCGCGCCTGTCGGCGCGCCCCCTTGAACATCAAGGGGGCTCTTCTCCAGAGAGAGGCCCGGGGTCGGATCCTTTTCCAAAGGAGAAGGCTCTGACCCCACCCCTTCCGAGATGCGAAACCCCGGGTAGTGCCGGCCGCTGGCCGGCAACCACGAAATGCCTGACTCCAAAACGACAAAAGCCCGGCCGAAGCCGGGCTTTTGCTTTTCCAACCAGCGGGCTCCCGCAGGAGCCCAACCAGGCGCGGTAAATCAGCGCTTGGAGAACTGGGTGGCGCGGCGGGCCTTGTGCAGACCGACCTTCTTACGCTCGACTTCACGGGCGTCACGGGTCATGAAGCCGGCCTTGCGCAGCTCGGACTTCAGGGTTTCGTCGTACTCGACCAGCGCACGGGCGATGCCCAGGCGGATCGCACCGGCCTGGCCGGTGGTGCCGCCGCCAGCGGCGGTGACCAGGATGTCGAAGCTTTCGGTGTTCTTGGTCAGCTCGAGCGGCTGGCGCACGATCATGCGCGCGGTCTCACGACCGAAGAACTCGTCCAGCGGACGACCATTGACGGTGATGTTGCCCGAACCCTTGCGCAGGAACACGCGAGCGGTGGAGGACTTGCGGCGGCCAGTGCCGTAGTTTTGAGTGATAGCCATGATTAGATATCCAGAACCTGCGGCTGCTGTGCGGCGTGCGGATGCTCAGTGCCGGCGTAGACCTTGAGCTTGCGGTACATCTGGCGACCCAGCGGGCCCTTCGGCAGCATGCCCTTCACGGCGATCTCGATCACGCGCTCCGGGTGGCGCTCCAGCGCCTGGGCCAGGGATTCGGTCTTCAGGTTGCCGATGTAGCCGGTGAAACGGTGATACATCTTGTCCTGCAGCTTCTTGCCGGTGACGGCAATCTTTTCTGCATTGATGACGACCAGGTAGTCGCCGGTATCAACGTGGGGGGTGTAGACCGGCTTGTGCTTGCCGCGCAGACGGCGGGCCAGCTCGGTGGCGAGACGGCCCAGGGTCTTGCCCTCGGCGTCGACGAGGTACCAGTCGCGCTGGACGGTCTCGTTCTTGGCAGTGAAAGTGCTCATGAAGAACTCTAGGTTAGGTCGGGCTCATTGCGGCGAAGGACTCGCCGGAACTCTGCCACGCGTTGTGAAAGGTGAAGCGCAAGAGGCGGGATTGTACGCAGGTCACGCCCTCGGTGCAAGCTGGCCCTGCCCCGGGTTGGCAGGGGAGCGGGGGCGGGCGAGAATCGGCGGGTCTCCCGCCCCACCGCGTGCCGCCATGACCGTGCTCCGCCAGACCACCCCGCTGGACCACCTGCTGACCGAGGCGCAGCGCGCCCTGGACACGGTGTTCGGCAACCCTCCGGCGGCCCGCCCCTACCCGGCCGCAGGCACCGGCGAGCCGGGCATGGGCCGCGCCGAGCGCCGCCACGCCGCGGGGCTGATGCGGATCAACCATGTCGGCGAGGTCTGCGCACAGGGCCTGTACTTCGGCCAGGCGGCCGTGGCCCGCGACCCGGCCACCCGTGAACACCTGCTGGAAGCGGCCCAGGAAGAGACCGATCACCTGGCCTGGTGCGCGACCCGGCTGGATGAACTGGACAGCCGCCCGAGCCTGTTCAATCCGCTGTGGTACGCCGGCAGCTACACCATCGGCACCCTGGCGGGTCTGCGCGGCGACGGCTGGAACCTGGGCTTCGTGGTTGAAACCGAGCGCCAGGTGGAAGCCCATCTGGACGAGCACCTGGTCGACCTGCCGGCCGGCGATCTGCGCAGCCGCGCGGTCATCCAGGTGATGAAGGAGGACGAGGCCCGCCATGCGGAGCACGCCGAACAGGCCGGCGCACGCCGCCTGCCATTCCCGATCCCGGGCGCGATGGCGCTGGCTTCCAGGGTGATGAAGACCATCGCCTACCGCATTTGAAGGGTCGCCCGCACCAACGGTGCGGGCCTACCAGGAGGTGCGGGGGCGACGGTGGGGCCCGACCGTTGGTCGGGCCATCAATCAGTTGGGCGAGACCAGCTTCAGGCCGATCACACCGGCTACGATCAGGCCCACGCAGGCCAGGCGGGCCGGCGACGCACTGTCGTTGAACAGATAGATGCCCAGCACCGCCACGCCCATGGCGCCGATGCCGGTCCAGATCGCGTAGGCGGTGCCGACCGGGATGCTCTTCATCGCCTGGCTCATCAGGTACAGGCTGATCAGGGCGGACACCACCGTGGCAACGGTGGGCAGGGGTTTGCTGAAGCCTTCGGAGTACTTCATTCCGAGGGCGAAACCGATCTCGAACAGGCCGGCCAGCAGCAGATAGATCCAGGGCATGGGTGGGGGCTCCTTACCTTTTTGGGAAAAACGAAACGGCCCGGTGTTTTCACACCGGGCCGTGGGTCGGTACATCACCGTGGAACCGTAACGCGTGCGAGGCACTGGTTCCACGGGGCGGGTCGTCCCGCCTGGGCGGCGATGCCTGCGGGCATCGCACATGGGGCTTACTCGGACAGGTTCCGGCCGTGGAACAGCTCTTCGATCTCGCGCTTGAGCAGCGCTTCGATCTTCATGCGTTCCTTGAACGACAGGTTCTTGGCCTTTTCCTCGAACAGGTACTGGTCCAGGTCGAAGTCCTTCAGGTGCATCTTCGTGTGGAAGATGTTTTCCTGGTAGACGTTGACGTCGAACATCTCGTAACGCGACTTGATGTTCTTGGCCAGGAAGTTCTGGATCGAGTTGATCTTGTGATCGATGTAATGCTTCTTGCCCTTCACATCGCGGGTGAAGCCACGGACACGGTAGTCCATGATCACGATGTCCGATTCCAGGCTCTCGATCAGGTAGTTCAGGGCCTTCAGCGGCGAAATGACGCCACAGGTCGCCACGTCGATGTCCGCGCGGAACGTCGCAATGCCTTCCTGCGGATGGGTTTCCGGGTAGGTATGGACAGTGATGTGGCTCTTGTCCATGTGCGCGACCACGGCGTCGGGAATCAGTTCCTTGCCGGCCTGCTTCTTGTCGATCACCGGCTCTTCGGAGATCAGGATGGTCACCGAGGCACCCTGCGGGTCGTAGTCCTGGCGGGCCACGTTCAGGATGTTGGCGCCGATGATCTCGGCGACATCGGTCAAGATTTGAGTCAGCCTGTCGGCGTTGTACTCTTCATCGATGTATTCAATGTAACGCTGACGCTCCTCTTCGGTGCGCGCGTAACACACGTCATAGATGTTGAAGCTCAGCGCCTTGGTGAGGTTGTTGAAACCCTGCAGCCTCAGGCGAGGCAACGGCTTGACCACGGCGGTCGATTCCTGTGTAAGAAGGGAAAGGGGGAATTATGGGGCAAACTGCCCCCGGGGGGAACGTGAAGACGCAAGAGTTCTGGCACACTGTTTGCCCTTAACAATTGCGCTGGTTAAGCTCCGCTATCGACCCCGTGAATCCGTTCATGCGCAGAGGGAGCGCCCCTATCGTGTCAACCGTGCGCCTAGCTAGCAGTCCACTGGCCCTGGATATCGCCACAATCGATCGTTTTCTGGCGCACAGCCACAGGCGGCGATATCCCACCCGTACCGACGTCTTCCGACCCGGTGACCCGGCGGGAACCCTGTATTACGTCATCAGCGGCTCGGTTTCGATCATGGCCGAGGAAGATGACGATCGCGAGCTTGTGCTGGGCTACTTCGGTGCCGGCGAGTTCGTCGGCGAGATGGGCCTGTTCGTCGAATCGGACCGCCGCGAGGTGATCCTGCGGACCCGTACCGCCTGCGAGCTGGCTGAAATCAGCTACGAGCGCCTGCATCAGCTGTTCCTCGGCCCGCTGTCGGCCGACGCCCCGCGCCTGCTGTACGCGCTGGGCCAGCAGATCTCCAAGCGCCTGCTCGACACCAGCCGCAAGGCCAGCCGCCTGGCATTCCTGGACGTTACCGACCGGATCGTGCGCACCCTGCACGACCTGGCGCAGGAACCAGAGGCGATGAGCCATCCGCAGGGCAGCCAGCTGCGCGTCTCCCGCCAGGAGCTGGCACGCCTGGTCGGCTGCTCGCGGGAAATGGCCGGCCGCGTGCTGAAGAAGCTGCAGACCGACGGCCTGCTGCATGCCCGTGGCAAGACCGTGGTGCTGTACGGCACCCGTTGACCGTTGAGCACCCGGTGGGTGCGGACCTTGGTCCGCACTCCTTCGCGCGCTAGGCTCGGGGCATGGAACTGAGCAGCGAATTCTGGTGGTTCATCCTCATCGGCCTGGGCGCACAGCTGGTCGACGGCGCGCTGGGCATGGCGTTCGGCCTGGTGTCTTCGTCGGTGATGCTGAGCATGGGCCTGCCCCCGGCGCAGGTCAGCGCCAGCATCCACACCGCTGAAGTGTTCACCACTGGCGCCTCGGGTGTGTCGCACCTCGCAGCCGGAAATGTCGATAAGCGCCTGTTCCTGCGCCTGGCCCTGCCTGGCGCGGTGGGCGGTGCCGTGGGCGCGTACGTGCTCACGCAGATCCCGGGCGAGATCATCCGGCCACTGATCTACCTGTACCTGCTGGTGCTGGCGATCATCATCCTCGCCCGCGCGGCCGGACGCTGGATGCCCAAGGGCGAGATCCGCCGGGTACCGGTGCTGGGCTTCTTCGCGGGCCTGCTCGACGCCAGCGGTGGCGGCGGCTGGGGGCCGATCGCCACGTCCACCCTGCTCGCCCGGGGTGGCCAGGCGCGCACCACGATCGGCACGGTCAATGCGGCGGAGTTCGTGGTCACGCTGACGGTGTCGGCGACCTTCCTGCTGTCGATGGGGGTGCAGCACCTGCAGATCGTCGCCGGCCTGCTGATCGGCGGCATGATGGCCGCGCCGGTAGCCGCCATCCTGGTCAAGCGGGTGAAGGAGCGCTGGGTGCTGGTGGCCGTCGGCGTGCTGGTGCTGGGGATCAGCCTGTTCCAGATTGGCCACGCGGTGTACGGGCACCTGTACCGCTGAGCGTTTGCCGGCCAGCGGCCGGCACTACCGGGACAGAGAAGCGCCGGCACAACCGCGACGGAGAGGGGTAGTGCCGGCCGCTGGCCGGCAGATCCATCACCGTGCGGCGGGATCAGGCCTTGTCGCCGCCCCGGTCCACGCAACCCCAGTTGAGGATGCGGGTACCCGCCGGCAGCACGCGGCGGAAGAACGCCACCCGGCCCGGCTTCGGGTTCACCACTACCGGCGCCTTGGCCGCCAGCAGCAGCGGCAGGTCGGCGGTGCTGTCGGAATAGGCGATATCGATGTCGCCGTAGCCGCGCTCGCGCAGCATGCGCATCTTCTCTTCATTGTGGCAGTGGCGGGTCGGGCCGACGCCGCCCAGCCGTGGGCCGACCTCGGTGCCGATCACCGGTACGTCCTGGTGGGCCACGAAAGCCAGGATCGCGCGCGCCAGCTCCGGCGGCGCACCTGTGGCAACCACCACGCGGTCGCCCTTGGCGCGGTGCGCGGCGAACACTTCCAGCGCCTGCGGCAGCAGCTTGGCGCGCATCTGCGCCTGGTTGCGCAGCACATAGGCGTCGATCACCTTGTTGAAGTCACGCGCACGGTGCAGGCCGAAGCTGCCGATCCACACATAGACCGAGATGCCCGCGCGACGGGTCGGCAGCATCGCCACCATCGGCCCGGCGATCGGCGTGACCAGCAGCGCCGCCAGCATGCGCAGCGGGTTGCGCTTGATCAGCGAGGCGAACAGGTGGGTGCCCGAATCGCCGTCGTACAGGGTGTGGTCGAAGTCGAAGACCACCAGCGGCGCATCCTCGCGCGGCGTTGGATAGTGCGTTGTCATGCCGCGAAGAATAGCTGACGCAGGCCCTCGCCCGGCTCTTCCACGCGCATGAAGGCTTCGCCGACGAGGAAGGCATGGATGCCGGCGTCACGCATCAGCGCCACGTCCTGCGGGCCAAGGATGCCGCTCTCGGTGACCAGCAGGCGGTCACGCGGCACCGCGTTCTGCATGTCCAGCGTGGTCTGCAGCGACACTTCGAACGTGCGCAGGTTGCGGTTGTTGATGCCGATCATCGGCGCCGGCACCTGCAGCGCACGCTCCAGCTCGTCGATGTCGTGCACTTCCACCAGCACGTCCATGCCCAGCGACAGCGCCAGTTCGGACAGCGTGGCCAGCTGGGTGTCGTCCAGCGCGGCGACGATCAGCAGGATGCAGTCGGCGCCCAGCACGCGTGCCTCGTACACCTGGTAGGCGTCGATGACGAAGTCCTTGCGCAGCACCGGCAGCGTGCACGCCTCGCGCGCCTGCTGCAGGTAGGCGTCGGCGCCCTGGAAGAAGTCCACGTCGGTCAGCACCGACAGGCAGCTGGCGCCGCCGAACTCGTAGCTGACGGCGATGTCGGCCGGGCGGAAGTCCGGGCGGATGACGCCCTTGGACGGGCTGGCCTTCTTCACCTCGGCGATCACCGCTGGATCGCCGTTGGCCACCGCCGCCTGCAAGGCGCGCACAAAGCCACGTACCGGCGGGGCGCCGGCCACGGCGGCCTGCAGCGCCTCGAGCGGGCGCTGGGCGCGGCGCTGGGCCACTTCTTCGGCCTTGCGGGCCAGGATCGTCTGCAGGATGTCGCTCATCGTCTTCGGTTCGGTGCGGGGGCGGTGAGGACGGCCATTATCGGCCATCGACGGGGTCAGGCTGAACCGCGCGCTCAGGCAACCAGCGCGCGGGTGGTCTCAACATACTGCTGCAGGCGCTGGCGGGCACTGCCGTTGGCGATGGCGGCACGGGCGCGGGCCAGGCCGTCGCCGATGTCGCTGGCCACGCCGGCAACGTACAGCGCGGCGCCGGCATTCAACGCAACGATGTCCAGCGCCGGGCCGGGCTCATTGTCCAGTACCGCGCGCAGCATCTGGATGGACTGCTCCGGGCTGTCCACGCGCAGGTTGCGGCTGGCCGACATGGCGATGCCGAAGTCCTCCGGGTGGATCTCGTACTCGCGCACCTTGCCGTCGCGCAGTTCGCCCACCAGCGTGCCGGCACCCAGCGAGATCTCGTCCATGTTGTCGCGGCCCCAGACCACCATGGCGCGCTCGGTGCCCAGCTCGCGCAGCACGCGGGCCTGGATGCCCACCAGATCGGGATGGAACACGCCCATCAGCACCGACGGCGCGCTGGCCGGATTGGTCAGCGGGCCGAGGATGTTGAAGATGGTGCGCACGCCCATCTCGCGGCGTACCGGCGCAACGACCTTCATCGAAGGATGGTGGATCGGCGCGAACATGAAACCGATGCCGGTCTGCTCGATGGCGGCGGCCACCTGATCCGGCTGCAGTTCGATCACCGCGCCCAGCGCTTCCAGCGCGTCGGCACTGCCGGACTTGGAAGACACGCTGCGGTTGCCATGCTTGGCCACGCGCGCGCCGGCAGCGGCCGCGACGAACATCGAGCAGGTGGAGATGTTGAAGGTGTGCGAGCCATCGCCACCGGTACCGACGATATCAACCAGGTTGGAGGTATCGGCCACCGGCACTGGCCGGGCGAATTCACGCATCACGGTGGCCGCCGCGGCGATTTCGTCCACGGTCTCCTTCTTCACGCGCAGCCCGGTCAGGATCGCCGCGGTCATCATCGGCGAGACGTCGCCGCGCATGATCTGCCGCATCAGGTCGACCATTTCGTCGAAAAAGATTTCGCGGTGTTCGATGGTGCGATGCAGGGCTTCCTGGGGGGAGAAGCTCATGGGAATGCTCCTTGGATCAGGCCGCCGGACGCTGCAGGAAATTGCGCAGCAGGGCGTGGCCGTGTTCGGTGAGGATGGATTCGGGATGGAACTGCACGCCTTCCACCGGGAACTGGCGGTGGCGCAGGCCCATGATCTCTTCGATCGAGCCGTCGTCGTTCTCGGTCCAGGCGGTCACTTCCAGCACATCGGGCAGGCTGTTCTTGTCCACCACCAGCGAGTGGTAGCGGGTGGCCTGGTAGCGGTCCGGCAGGCCGGCGAACACGCCCTTGCCTTCATGGCGGATCGGCGAGGTCTTGCCGTGCATGATGTTGCCGGCACGGATGACCGTGCCGCCGTAGACCTGGCCGATGCCCTGGTGGCCCAGGCAGACGCCGAGGATCGGCGTGGTCGGGCCCAGGCGCTGGATCAGCTCCAGCGACACGCCTGCTTCGTTGGGCGTGCACGGGCCGGGCGAGATGACGATGCGCTCGGGCTTCTGCGCGGCGATCTCGTCCACGCTCATCGCATCGTTGCGCACCACCTTCACCTCGGCGCCCAGCGTCTGCAGGTACTGCACGAGGTTGTAGGTGAAGCTGTCGTAGTTGTCGATCATCCACAACATGGTCAGGTTCCGTCGCTTATGAGGAAAATGGCGTACACGTTTTCGGTGTAGGTGATGGGGCCGGCTTCCACCGACTCGCGCAGGCGCGAGCCCGTGGTCTCGATGCTGTTCATCGGTGCCTCGGGCGCAGGCGGCGAGGGCGGCGTCACCAGATCCCCACTGCTGGGCCAATTGCCCGCCTGCACGCCATAGGCGAAGTTCGGCGCCACATCGGAGATGCTGTACAGGCCACGCACTCTTGTTCCATAGGCCTTGGCCAGGCCCAGCGCGGACTCGCGGGTCTGGGCCGCTGCCTCGCCCTTGAGTTCGCGGCGCAGCGCCACTTCGCCCGAATAGGTCGGCGCCAGGCTGCTCACTTGTACGTTCTCGTTGGCCTTCAACGCCCCCAGCACATCCTGCATCGCCTTCACGCTGGCGAAGCTGGCACGCAGCTGGCGCGATACGCGGGTACCGATGAAGACCTGCCGGTTCTGCTCATAGCGCGTGGCCGGGCCGATCCGCAGGTTGTCCGCACGCACGCTGCCCTCCACCGCCTTGTGCTGCTTGAACAGTGCCAGCACGCGGGCAACGTTGTCCTGCACGCGGCGGCGCGCGGCGTCGGCGTCCATGTCGGTCTCTTCGATGTTCAACTGCAGGCCGAACCGGTCCGGCATCACCGTGCGGCTGCCCTGCCCCTTCACCAGCAGGTGCGGCTGCGGGGGAATCGTGTTGGCCTGCGCCCACGCAGACGGGGCCATCGTGGCCAGCAGTGACGACCACAGCAATGCGCTCAGCAGCTTCATGCGGTACTCCTTGTCTTGAATGGGAACAGCGGAAGGTGCCGCGGCGCAGGCCACGGCACGGGGAGGATCACAGGCCCTTGGCGGCCTGGGCGACGGCGCGGAACAGCGCGCGGCCCTTGTTCATCGTCTCGTCCCATTCCTTGTCCGGGTCCGAGTCGTAGACGATGCCGGCACCGGCCTGCACGTACAGGCGGCCATCCTTGATCACCGCGGTGCGGATCGCGATCGCGGTATCGGCATCGCCATGCCAGCCGATGTAGCCGATGCTGCCGGCGTAGACATTGCGCTTGATCGGTTCCAGCTCGCGGATCACTTCCAGCGCGCGGATCTTCGGCGCGCCGCTGACCGTGCCGGCCGGGAAGGTGGCACGCAGCACGTCGGCATAGCTCAGGCCCGGCTGCAGCTGCCCGGTCACTTCGCTGACGATGTGCATCACGTGGCTGTAGCGTTCGATCACGAACTGCTCGCCCACCTCCACGGTACCTGCCTTCGAGACGCGGCCGGCATCGTTGCGGCCGAGGTCGATCAGCATCAGATGCTCGGCGCGTTCCTTCGGATCTGCCAGCAGCTCGGCTTCCAGCGCCAGGTCCAGCTCGGGCGTGGCGCCACGCGGGCGGGTGCCGGCGATCGGGCGCACGGTGACTTCGCCATCCTGAAGGCGTACCAGGATTTCCGGCGATGAACCGACCACCTGCAGGTCGCCGACATCCAGGAAGTACATGTACGGCGACGGGTTCAGTGCACGCAGCGCGCGGTACACATCCACCGGGCGCGCCTTGAACGGCACGCTCAGGCGCTGGCTGAGCACCACCTGGAAGATGTCACCGGCGCGGATGTATTCCTTGCTGCGCTGGACCGCATCGACGAACCCTTCGCGGGTGAAACCGGAGACGAAATCCGATTCGTCCAGCACGTCGCTGTTGAGCGGCGCCGGATAGCCGGCGCCCGGTGCACGCAGCTTGGCGGTCAGTGCATCCAGGCGCGCCTGGGCCTGCTCGAAGGCGCCCTCGACGCGCGGGTCGGCGTGCACGATCAGGTACAGCCGGCCCTTGAGATTGTCGAACACCGCCAGCTCGTTGGAGTCCAGCAGCAGGATGTCCGGCGTGCCCAGCTCATCGCGGCCGGCCGGCGGGGCCAGGCGCGGCTCGATGTAGCCGATGCACTCGAAACCGAACCAGCCGACCAGGCCACCGGTGAAGCCCGGCAGGCCTTCCAGCTTCGGCACCGAGTGGGCGCTGCGCAGCGCCTCGACCTCGGCGAACGGGTCGGCCACGTCGCGGGTGTCCACCACCTGGCCGTCTTCGCGCACGGTCAGCGTGTGGCCATGGAAGGCGTACACGCGACGCGCCGGCAGGCCGATGATCGAGTAACGACCAAAGCGCTCGCCGCCTTCGACGGATTCAAACAGGTAGGTATTGGGGCCGTCGGCGAGCTTCAGATAGACCGAAAGCGGCGTGTCCAGGTCGGACAGCACTTCACGGACGACGGGAATATGGGTGTGGCCTTCAGCGGCCTGCTGCTGAAACTGAGCGTGCGAGTTCAAGACGACTTTCCTTCCGGGACACAGCGTTATGGGGGCGGACGACGGCAACGGGCCACCATCGCCACCAACGGCGTGCGGAAGAAAGGGTATGCGGGGTCGTCAGGCTGGACACCCCCTGACTGTATCGCAGCCGGGGCGGGAGGGGAACCCTGGGAAACTGAACCACGGGACGGGAGGGGCCGGCCACGGGAACCGACGACGCGGACCGGTAGAGTCGACTGTAAGTCGACTTGCGCGCGTAGCGCGGGGTTTTACGCCGTCGGAACGAAAAGCAGTCGACCAACAGTCGACTTTACCCCCTACCCGGCCAGCAACGGGCATCCGGTCGGCAGGTACATCCGCACCCTGCCCGGCACGCACGCGATGCGGAACTGGCGGGCCTGGACTGGTTCGCCGTCCAGGTTGAGGGTCAACGGGCGCTCGGACTCCACCTGCAGCCACGGCAGCCGCGCGCGCGTGGCCAGCTGTTCGAGCGCCGCCTGGGTGCCCGACTTCAGCATCTGGCCGAGCGTGGCGGTGACCTCACCTTCCAGTTCCGGAAGCACGGTGACATCCAGCAGCCCATCGTCGATCACGGCCTGCGGGCACAACTGCTGGCCACCGCCGGCCTGCCGGCCATTGCCGATCCCCAGGGCGATGAAGTCGCCTTCCCACGCGAAATCCGGGCCGGACAGCCGCGCGGTGATCGGCTCGATGCGGCCCAGCTTGGCGATGCCGGTGATCACATAGGCCAGCCCGCCCAGCATCTTCTTCAGGCCGGCATCGGTCTCCACCGTCACCTGCGTGCCGAAGCCACCGCTGGCGAGGTTGGCGCACCACCAGGGCGTGCCATCGGCATCCACGCGCAGCAGATCGATGGCACGCGGCGTGGTTTGTCCGATCAACGCAAACGCGCCCTCAGGCTCGGTCGGAATACCCGCAGCCGTGGCGAAATCGTTGGCGGTCCCCATCGGGATCAGCGCCAGCGAGGGCAGCGCATCCGCCGCTTCCTCACGATGCGCCAGGGTTTCGGCCACCGCGCTGAGCGTGCCATCGCCACCGGCGGCAACGATCACGTCCACGCCATGATCGATGGCCTCGGCCACGTAGCGTTCGGCGTCACCGTCCTCCCAGGTCACCCGCACGTCCAGCTGCACGCCCTGCCCGCGCCAATGGCCGACAGCCTCGCGCAGTTCCTCGTTGCCTGCGGATTTGCCATTGAGGATCAGGCGCCAGCGCGGGGTGGTCATGCGGTACTTCCAGGAGGGGGTGGCACAGGCTAGCAATGCGCTGTTTGCCCGCGGTGAATGTCACGCAGGTGTCATTCAGTTGCTGGAGAATGGAAGGCCATAGCAGGGACGATGGATGGAGGCAGGATCAGCCTCCCACGCATGCAGCGAGGCCACGCCAGTGATTGGCGTGGCTTTTTTTTTGCCCAGCAGTAGATCCACGCCAAGCGTGGATGCACGTCATCTCACCCGTTGGCGAAATCGTGCAGCGCCTGGCCCTGCAACCGGTACACGGTCCACTCGTCCTGCGGTTTGGCACCGGCAGCGGTGTAGAACTCGATGGCCGGGGTGTTCCAGTCCAGCACCGACCATTCGAAACGGCCGCAGCCCTCGGCCACGGCCTGGCGCGCGATGTACTTCAGCAGTGCCTTGCCGGCGCCCGCACCGCGCTTTTCCTGGCTGACGTAGAGGTCTTCCAGGTAGATGCCCTTGCGGCCCAGCCAGGTGGAATAGTTGTAGAAATACACCGCATAGCCGATGGCCTCGCCGTCGGCTTCGCAGATCAGTGCGCGTGCCGTGGCATCGGGACCAAACAGGCTCTCGGCGATGCCGATCTCATCGGTCTGCACCGAATGCTCGGCCTTCTCGTAGATGGCCAGCTCGCGGATGAAATGCAGGATCAGTCCCGCATCGGCGACGGTGGCCGGGCGGATGTTCAACACGGCCACCGTACTCATGGCTCAGCCCCGTGCCGCAGCGACGTTGGCGCGCATCTGCGCGATCACATCCTGGTAGCTGGTCCTGGCGTTGAAGATGGCCGAACCGGCGACGAAGGTGTCGGCGCCGGCAGCGGCGATCTCGCCGATGTTGTCGGCCTTCACGCCGCCATCGATCTCCAGGCGGATGTCCTTGCCGCTGGCATCGATCATCTTGCGCACCACGCGCAGCTTGTCCAGCGCCGAGGGGATGAAGGCCTGGCCGCCGAAGCCCGGGTTGACCGACATCAGCAGCACCAGGTCCAGGTCATCCAGCACCCAGTCGAGGATGTCCACCGGAGTGGCCGGATTGAGCACGATGCCCGGCTTGCAGCCCAGCGAGCGGATCAGCTGGATGGTGCGGTGCACGTGGCGGCTCGCCTCCGGGTGGAAGCTGATGTAGGTGGCACCGGCCTCGGCGAAGTCCGGGATGATGCGATCCACCGGCTCGACCATCAGGTGCACGTCGATCGGCGCGGTGACGCCATGCTTGCGCAGCGCCTGGCAGACCATCGGGCCGATGGTCAGGTTCGGCACGTAGTGGTTGTCCATCACGTCGAAGTGGACCCAGTCCGCGCCAGCGGCGAGGACGTTGTCGACTTCCTCGCCGAGGCGGGCGAAGTTGGCGGACAGGATGGAGGGGGCGATGAGGCAGTTGGACATGGCCGGGGCCTTCGGAACGGGGAAAAGGTTCTCCCGCCCGCAGGCGGGACTCTGGAATCAGCGCTTGCGCAGGGTCTTGATGCGGTCGTAGGCGGCATTGATCCGCCGCGACTTCTGCTCGGCCTGCTGCTGCAGCTCGGGGGCGGCACCGCCCAGCTTGTCGGGGTGGTACTGCGAGATCAGCTTGCGGTAGGCGCGCTCGACCTCGGCATCGGTGGCCTCGGAGGTCAGCCCCAGCTCCCGGTACGGGTTCTCCTTGTTCAGGCGGAACCAGTCCGAATCGAAGGCGTGGCCGATCAACAGGCCGACCACCGCGCCGAACAGCGGATTGGGCCGGAACAGCAGGGCGCCGGCGATGAATCCGAGCAGTTTTCCGTACCAGCGCATGGCGCTCCGGGGTCGACCGACGAAATGGACGCTCATTTTACGTCACAGCGGGCCCGGACCGCTTTACACTAGGCCGCCCGCTGGTCAGCGGGCCCGCCGGGTCCGTTGGGCAGCAGCCGTATCGACAACGCCCCAGGAGTGCCCGTGCCAACCACGCTGTTGCAATCCGATCTCCCCGGCCTGCCCTTGCGCCATCGCGGCAAGGTGCGTGATGTGTTCGATATCCCGCGCGAGCGGCTGCCAGCCGGAACCCCGCCGGGCGAGTACCTGCTGATGGTCGCCACCGATCGCCTGTCGGCGTTCGACGTGGTGCTGCCTGACCCGATTCCGGGCAAGGGCGAGATGCTCTGCCAGGTCTCCAACTTCTGGTTCGCCAAGACCGCGCACCTGATGCCCAACCACCTGACCGGCATCGACGTGGCCAGCGTGCTGCCCGAAGGCGTGGACCCAGCCCTGTACGCCAAGCGTGCGGTGGTCACCCGCAAGCTGAAGCCGGTGCCGGTGGAAGCGATCGCCCGCGGCTACCTGATCGGCAGCGGCTGGAAGGACTACCAGCGCACCGGCAAGGTCAGCGGCATCGACCTGCCCGACGGCCTGCGCCAGGCCGAGCAGCTGCCGGAGCCGATCTTCACCCCCTCGACCAAGGCCGCCGTCGGCGACCATGACGAGAACATCGATTTCGATGCGATGGTGAAGCAGGTCGGTGCGGAACTGGCCGAGCGCGTGCGCGACGCCACCCTGCGCATCTACAAGTTCGCGGCCGATTACGCCCGCGAGCGCGGCATCATCCTGGCCGATACCAAGTTCGAGTTCGGTACCGACGCCGATGGCCGCCTGTACATCATGGACGAGATGCTGACGCCGGATTCCTCCCGTTACTGGCCGGCCGACGAATACGAAGTGGGCACCAGCCCGCCGAGCTACGACAAGCAGTTCGTGCGCGATTACCTGGAGACGCTGGACTGGGACAAGACCGCCCCGGGCCCGAGCATCCCGGCCGAGATCATCGAGCGCACCCGCGCCAAGTACGCCGAGGCGCTGCAGCGCCTGGCCGGGATCAGCGTCGACTGATCCCCCCGCGTCCCCCCGGCCGGAAAGGCGGGGGGCGCTCTGATCGCGGTAGTGCCGGCCAGCGGCCGGCACTACCGTTGCCCGAGGAAGCGACGCAGCATGCAGACATCCACCCAGCTTGCGCGGCCGATCGACCGCTATTTCGCCAGCTACTCCGACGACCACCGCAATGTGATCAACCAGCGCATCCACGTGGTGGCGGTCCCGGCGATCCTGTGGTCGGTGGTGGCCCTGCTGTGGTGCCTGCCGCCGCTGATCACCTGGTTCCAGTACGGCATCTGGTCGGCGTTGGCGATGTTCAGCGCGTGGTGCTTCTACAACAAGCTGTCGCGCCCGCTGGGCATCGGCATGCTCATCCAGTTCTTCGTGTTCGGCTGCCTGTGCCGGCTGCTGGAGGCCGAGATCGGCCTGCATGCCCTGCGCTGGCTGGCGGTGGGCGTGTTCGTGGTGGCCTGGATCGCGCAGTTCATCGGCCACAAATTCGAGGGCCGCAAGCCCAGCTTCCTGACCGACCTGACCTACCTGCTGATCGGCCCGGCCTGGGTGATGGCCAAGTTCTACCGCAAGCTGGACTGGCGCTACTGACCTGGCGGCGGCCGACAGCGGCCGTCGTTTCCTGAACGGGCGGATTCCGTCACCCGTAGTCCACGGGAGCCCTGCCAGCCTGCGCCGGTGATCCGCTCCCCATTGCCCGCCCGTCGACGGCAGCCCCTGTGCGACAGGGCCTGCGGTCTCCCTGCGTGGGCGTAGGGTGTCCCCCGAGGGCAGCCAGGGAAGGGATGCAGGAATGTGATGTTGCATCGCAGAAAAAATGAATCAGCGAACGTTACATGCAATTGATCGCTGTTCGATGGGTTTCGGCGACATTTCGCAGCCTGTTATCCTCCCTGACCTGCTCGTGAATCATGGATTCCCTGCATGCTCCCCAGCCTGCCCCTGCTGCTGGCCCTGCCGTTCCTGATGGCAGCGGCTGTTGCGGCCTTCCCCCGTAGTTCGCGCTCGACTGCTGCCTGGCTGGCGGCGCTGGCGCCGTTGGGCGGGCTGGCCATCCTCGGCTGGCTGACCCCGTCGGTGCTCGATGGCCAGGTGGTCCGCACCCTGGTGCCCTGGCTGCCGCAGATCGGGCTGGACTTCACCCTGCGACTGGACGGGCTGGCCTGGATGTTCGCCGGGCTGGTGCTCGGCATCGGCGCGCTGGTGGTGCTGTATGCGCGCTACTACCTGAGCCAGCAGGACAACGCGCACCGCTTCTACTGCTACCTGCTGCTGTTCATGGGCGCCATGCTGGGCATGGTGCTGTCGGGCAACCTGCTGTTGCTGATGATCTTCTGGGAAATGACCAGCATCAGTTCGTTCCTGCTGATCGGCTTCTGGTCGCACCGCCAGGACGCCCGCGAAGGCGCACGCATGGCGCTGGTGATTACCGGTGGCGGTGGCCTGGCCCTGCTCGGTGGCGTGCTGCTGATCGGCCGCATCGTCGGCAGCTTCGACCTGGACGTGGTGCTGGCTGCTGGCGAGCAGATCCGCGCCAGCGCGCTGTACCCCTACGCCCTGTTCCTGGTACTGGCCGGCATCTTCACCAAGAGCGCGCAGTTCCCGTTCCACTTCTGGCTGCCGCACGCGATGGCGGCGCCGACCCCGGTCTCGGCCTACCTGCACTCGGCCACCATGGTAAAGGCCGGCGTGTTCCTGCTGGCGCGCCTGCATCCGGCACTGGCCGGCAGCGACCTGTTCTTCTACACGGTCAGCGGCATCGGCGCACTGACCCTGCTGATCGGCGCCTGGAATGCGATCTTCCAGCATGACCTGAAGGGCCTGCTGGCGTACTCGACCATTTCCCACCTGGGCCTGATCACCCTGCTGTTCGGCCTGTCCACGCCGATGGCGGTGGTGGCCGGCGTGTTCCACATCCTCAACCACGCCACCTTCAAGGCCTCGCTGTTCATGGCCGCCGGCATCATCGACCACGAGACCGGTACCCGAGACATGCGCAAGCTGGGAGGCCTGCGCAGGCTGATGCCGTTTACCAGCGCGCTGGCGATCATCGCCTCGCTGGCGATGGCTGGCATCCCCCTGCTCAATGGCTTCCTGTCCAAGGAAATGCTGTTCGCCGAAGCGATCACGGCCGGCGGCCCGGGAATCATGCGCACGGCGGTGTCGATCGCAGCGTTGCTGGCGGGCGTATTCGGGGTGGCGTACAGCCTGCGCTTCGTGCACGACACCTTCTTCGGCCCCGGCCCGCACGACCTGGACCGCGTGCCCCACGAACCGCCGCGCTGGATGAAGGTGCCGGTGGAACTGCTGGTGGTGATCTGCGTGGCGGTGGGCGTGGCACCGGCACTGACCGTAGCGCCGGTGCTGCACGCCGCTGCGGCCTCGATCCTCGGCGACGCCATGCCCGAGTACAGCCTGGCGGTATGGCACGGCTTCAACCTGCCGCTGGCGATGAGCGCGATCGGCGTGATCGGCGGCGTGGCGCTGTACTTCGGCCTGCGCAAGCTGATCAACCTGCACGCCGTGACCAACGTCAGCACTGGCCGCAATGTGTTCCATGCGCAGCTGGACGCGATCTCCGCACTGGCCATGCGCCTGACCAACGGCATCGCCAACGGCAGCCTTCAGCGCATGCTGCTGGGCCTGGTGCTGGTGGCGATCGTGGCCGCCGCCGCGCCGTTCGTGGCCAACCCCGCCTCGCCGAACTGGACCAGGCCACAGCCGATCCCGCTGCTGGGCTGGGCGCTGTGGCTGGTGATGATGGCCTGCGCGGTGGCTACCCTGCGTATCTACAAGCAGCGCCTGCTGGCGGTGCTGCTGGTCGGCGGCGTCGGCCTGATGGTGGCGCTGACCTTCGTGTTCCTGTCCGCGCCGGACCTGGCCCTGACCCAGCTGCTGGTGGAGATGGTGACCCTGGTGCTGATGCTGCTGGGCATGAACTACCTGCCTGCGCAGTCCGGGCCGGAGCGGCCGCGCTGGCGCAAGCGCCGTGACGCGGTGATCGCGATCATCGCCGGTGCCGGACTTGGCGCCTTGGCCTATTCCGCGATGACGCTGCCGCCGAACACCATGGCCGGCGAGCTGCTCGCCCGTGCCCTGCCCGAGGCCTATGGCCAGAACGTGGTCAACGTGATCCTGGTCGACTTCCGCGGCTTCGATACCTTCGGCGAGATCACCGTGTTCGGCATCGCCGCGCTGGTGGTGCATGCCCTGCTGCGGCGCACGCGGATGGCGCCGGAGCAGATCATGCCCGGCCCGCCGATCAAGCTGCCGGTGCCGGCCGACCTGGCCCAGATCATGTTCCCGCTGACCCTGACCGTGTCGATCTTCCTGTTCCTGCGCGGCCACAACGCGCCGGGTGGCGGCTTCATCGCCGGCCTGGTGCTGGCGGTGCCGCTGCTGATCCAGTACGTGATCCAGGGCACTGCGTCGGTGGAGTCGCGCTTCGGCTTCGACTACATCCGCTGCATCGGCATGGGCCTGCTGATCGCCCTGCTCAGCGGCAGCGCGTCGATGCTGTTCGGCGTGCCGTTCCTGACCAGCGGCCACCTCGACCTGCACCTGCCGCTGATCGGCGACGTGCCGCTGGCCAGTGCGATTGGTTTTGACATCGGGGTCTATCTGGTGGTGTTCGGCGGTGCCATGCTGATGCTGTCGATGATGGGCACGATCAAGCCATCGCGTACCCGTACCGCCCGCAAGGGTGAGATCGACCTGCAACGCCGCTCGGCACGCACCGGGGAGATGCACTGATGGAACTGGCCCTGGCTACCGCGATCGGCGTGCTGACCGCCATCGGCATCTACCTGCTGCTGCGTGCGCGCAGCTTCGATGTGATCCTCGGCATGACCTTCCTGTCCTATGCGACCAACCTGCTGATCTTCGCCGGTGGCCGCGTGGTGCTGGGCAAGGCGCCGGTGCTGCAGGAGGGCGTGGACAGCCACCTGGGCAACTACACCGACCCGCTGCCGCAGGCACTGGTGCTGACCGCGATCGTGATCGCCTTCGCGATGACCGCGGTGAGCATCGTGCTGGCCATGCGCAGCCGCAGCGACAACCACAGCGACCATGTGGACGCGCACGAGCCGGATGACGACCTGCAGGATGAGCGCGTGCCGCCACGGCAGGGCGAGGACCGCGCATGAACCACCTGGTGATCCTGCCGATCCTGATTCCGCTGCTCGGCGCCGCGCTGTCGCTGTTCGTCGAACACCGCCGCTACGGCCCCAGGGTGCAGCGCGCGGTGGCTTGGACCGCACTGTCGGCGCTGGCGCTGGCGGTGGGCCTGCTGTTCGCGTCGACCGCGGGCGGTGATATCAACGTCTACCTGCTGGGCGACTGGCCGTCGCGGCTGGGCATCGCGCTGGTGGCCGACCGGCTTTCGGCGTGGATGCTGCTGACCACCCTGCTGCTGGCCATTCCCTGCCTGCTGCACGCCTGCTCGGGCTGGGACCGCCGCGCACCGCACTTCCATGCGCTGTTCCAGTTCCAGCTGGTCGGCCTCAACGGTGCGTTCCTGACCGGCGACATCTTCAACCTGTTCGTGTTCTTCGAGGTGATGCTGATCGCTTCCTACGGCCTGCTGCTCAGTGGTGGCCGTGGCCTGCGCATGCGCATCGGCCTGCACTACGTGGTGTTCAACGTCACCGCCTCGACCCTGTTCCTGATCGCGCTGGGCCTGCTGTACGCCACGCTGGGTTCGCTGAACATGGCCGAGCTGTCGCAGCGCATCGCCGAAGTACCGCCGGCGCAGCTGACCCTGGTGAAGGCGACGATGGGCCTGTTGCTGCTGGTGTTCTGCGCCAAGGCCGCCCTGATGCCGCTGTATCTGTGGCTGCCGGAAGCCTATTCGCGCGCACCGGCTGCGGTGGCTGCGCTGTTCGCGATCATGACCAAGGTCGGCCTGTACTCGGTGCTGCGCATCCAGATGCTGTGGTTCGGCGACGATGCCGGCGCGATGGCCGGCTACGGCCGTGACTGGCTGCTGTGGGCCGGTGTGGCGACGCTGGTGCTGGGCGGCCTGGGCGCCCTCGCCGCGACCCGCCTGCGCGTGCTGATCTCCTACCTGGTGATCGTGTCGGCAGCCACGCTGTTCATCGCCTTCTCGGTGGGCACGCCGCAGGTGCTCTCGGCCGGCCTGTACTACCTGCCGCACAGCAGCTTCGTCGCCGCCGCGCTGTTCCTGATCGCCGACCTGATCCGCCGTCGTCGCGGCGGTGCCAGCGACCGCAAGGAAGTGGTCGCGCCGATGCCGGGCAAGGAGACACCCGCCGTGCTGTTCCTGATCGGCGCGGTGTCGGTGGCCGGCCTGCCGCCGCTGTCCGGTTTCCTGGCCAAGGCCGCACTGCTGGCCGGCATGCCGGCGCAGTACACCGCTCCGGTCTGGACCGCGGTGCTGGTCAGCAGCCTGCTGGTGATCATGGGCCTGACCCGCGGCGGCATCCGCCTGTTCTGGCGCGTGCCGCCTGTCGATCCGGAGGCACCGAAGCCGCGCAAGGCTCCTCTGCGCCGGGTGGAGCTGTACGCCGCGTGCATCCTGCTGGCCTACGGTATCGCCATGACCCTGGCCGCTGCACCGTTGATGCGCTACACCGACGCCACCGCCGCACAGCTGCTGCAACCCAGCGAGTACGTGCAGCAGCTGCGCGCGACCGCACCGGAGATCCGCCAGCCATGACCGCCCAGCGCTCCCTGTTCCGTCGCCTGATTCCCTCGCCAATGCTCAGCATCATGGTGGTGGCGTTCTGGCTGCTGATGTCCGACAGCTTCACCCTCGGCCAGATCGTGCTGGGGCTGGTGCTGGGCGTGGTGGTGCCGCTGTTCGCCGCACGCCTGGACCGCGAGTTCGCGCGCATCGGCACGTTGCGGCCGCTGCCCAGGCTGGTGTGCGTGACCCTGTGGGACATCCTGATGTCCAACATCCGCGTGGCCCTGCAGGTGCTGGGCCCGGAGAAGAAGATTCACCCCGGTTTCATCTGGCTGCCGCTGGACATCGCCAACATCCACGGCATCGCGGCGCTGACCAGCATGATCACGCTGACCCCGGGCACGGTCTCGGCCGCGCTCAGCGACGACCGCAAGTTCCTGCTGGTGCACGTGCTGCACCTGGAGGACCCACAGGACCTGATCGATACGATCAAGCGCCGCTACGAGGCGCCGTTGATGGAGATCTTCCCATGACTGGATTCCAGATCATCCAGACCACGCTGGTGGTGTGCATGCACGTGGTCGGCCTGGCCATGCTGCTGGCCACCTGGCGCCTGCTGCGCGGACCGACCGTGCCCGACCGCATCCTCGCACTGGACACGTTGTCGGTGACCGCCATTGCCGAGCTGATGCTGTTCGGCATGTACCTCAACTCCGCGATCTACTTCGAAGCCGCACTGGTCATCGCCATGCTCGGCTTCGGCAGCACCGTGGTGCTGAGCAAGTTCGTGCTGCGCCGGGACATCGTCGAATGATCACCGCGATCCAGATCGGCCTGTCGATCCTGCTGCTGTTCGGCTGCTTCTTCATCCTGGTCGGCGCACTGGGGCTGGTGAAGCTGTCCACGTTCTTCAAGCGCCTGCACGCGCCGACCAAGGCCAGCACGCTCGGCGTGGGCTGCGTGCTGGTGTGCTCGGTCTGCTACCACATCTTCCTGGGCCAGGACCCGCAGCCGCGCGAGCTGCTGATCACCGTATTCCTGTTCATCACCGCGCCGATCAGCGCCCACATGATGGCCAAGGCGGCGCTGTCGCTGCTGATGGAAACCCGTCCCAGCCTGCCGGGCAACGAGCCGGCTGCCGAGGAACAGCTTCCGCCGCCGGAACCGGCGCGGGAAGAGGAAGCCACGCAGAACCGGTAGTGCCGGCCGCTGGCCGGCAGTGGCAAGGGTTCCGTCAGAGGCAGTGAGGTTACCGGCCAGCGGCCGGAACTACCTCATGCCGCGCCGACCAGCAGCAGCTCCAGCACGAACCAGCCGGCGAACGCGACCAGCAGGATTCCGCCTTCACTGCGGCTGATCTTCAGATCGCCACGCAGCATCGGGTACAGCACCAGGGCGAACGCCAGCAGTGCCGGCAGTTCCAGGCGCACGAACGAGGCCGGCAACGCCAACGGCTGCAACACCGCCATCGCCCCGATCACCAGCAGCAGGTTGACCACGCTGGAGCCCAGCACGTGGCCAAGCACCATGTCGCCGTGGCCGCGACGCGCGGCAGCAATTGCGGTTGCCACCTCCGGCAGTGCGGTGCCGATCGCCACCGGCAGCAGGCCGACCAGCAGCGGTGTCCAGCCCAGCGCGGCACCGAAGTCAGCGGCGGCGCCCACGACCAGGCGCGCGCCCCAGTACAGCGTCAGCGCTGCGATCAGCACCCGCAGCACGTTCAACGGCAGGCTGGTGCGGCTCAGGGCGGACTCGGCGATGGCGGCCTGCACCTCGGCACGCTCAACGCGGCCGCGGCGCAGCAGCAGCACCTGCATGACGATGAAGCCTGCCACCAGCACGCCGCCTTCCCAGCGCGCCAGGCGACCATCCAGCCCGAACAGGACCAGCAGCACGCCGGCCACCAGCAGCGACCACCACAGCACCGTCTGCAGGCGCGCGCGCAGCAACAGGGGCGCGGCGATGGCTGCCACCGCCAGGGTGAAGCCCAGGTTGACGATGCTGCTGCCCACGGCATTGCCCAGTGCCAGCTCCGGTTGGCCGACCGCCAGCGCGCGCGCATTGACCGCCAGTTCCGGCAACGAGGTGGTCACCCCGAGCAGCAGCAGCCCGGCAGTGAACGGGCTGGCCCCGAAGCGCTGGGCCAGGCCGGACACGGCCTTGACGATGGAATCCCCGCCCAGCGCCAGCAACAGCAGGCCGAGCAGGAACCAGGCAATGGCAATGGCGATCATCGAGCACTCCCCAGCAGTGGTGGCGCGATTCTACGCTTGGCCCGAGCGCATGGCTGGGCGGTGGATCAAGGATCAGCCACAGCCTTCGGCGTAATCGACCTGCGGGGTCTGGCCGACGCGCCAGGCGCTGACCCGACCATCGGCGCCGAGCGCGAAGTCGATGACCGCCCCGCCTTCCTGCGCCGGCCGCACGCGCAGGTGCTGCGCTTTCTCGTCGTACTTGTCAGGACCGACGTCCGCGCGCTCTGGGTACAGCACCTGCAGCTCGCCCAGGGTCATGCCGACCTTGCCGCCGCCCGGGGCGACGATCGCCGCACTGCGCACGTCATAGCGCACCAGCTTGCGTGCCTCGATCATCAGGCGAGGGTCTTCGGCGCCCTGCGGACGCAGGAAGTAGCAGCCGTCGTTGCTGTCGTCGGCCGGCAGGGGCTTGCCATTGGCGTCGGTGCCCAGTCCCTGCAGCGGCGTGCCGAAGCCGCTGCGGACCTCGGCGATGCCGGCGCCCAGCGTTGCACCGCCGAAGCCGTCCAGGCGCGCTGGACTGTCCTTGCGGAGGTCGTTGGCCGGGCGGGCGGCCAGGTCGGGATCCGCCGACTGCGCGGGCCCGGTCGCCGAGGCGGTTTCGGCCGGGGTGTCGCTGCCACTGCCGGCCGCCCCCTGCTTGTCGGGGCCAGCACTGCAGGCGGTGAGCGAAAGGAGCAACAGACCAGCAAGCGGAAGGTGCTTCATCGGTGCGGTTCCCTGGCACGAAGATGGCTGCACGCTAGCCCATCCCGTGTGCAGGCGCTGCATTGTCATCGCGGTTTCATCGCCTTCGTTCAGGCTCGGCGTGCACCGACTTGGCTGTCCCTTCCATGCAACCGCGCAAGACCGAACTCGCCCGAACCGCGCTGCAGGCCCATCGTGCGCCGCTGGACATGCGCCAGCGCCGGCTGCTGATCCTGTGCGACGGCCAGCGCAGCATCGCCGACCTGACCGGCCTGCTCGGCCAGGACGCGCCCGCCATGGTCATCCAGCTGGTGCAGGCCGGCTACCTGAGCACCGGTACCGGCGCCACAGCCGCACCGCCACCACCCGCAGACGCGGCAGCACCGGCACCCGCCACGCCGGCTGCGGCACCGGCTGCACCCGCAACCGGCAGCGAGCGCCGCCGCTCGCTGGTGGCCGCGCGCATCTATGTACTGGGCATCCTGGAACTGCAGCGCCACCCGCAGGCGGCGGCGCTGTTCCGCGACCTGCAGCAGGCGCGCGCCGAAAGTGAAGTACTGCAGGTGCTGCACTCGGCGATGCAGATGCTGCCCGGGCTAACCTCGGAGGGTTATTGCCAGCGTGTGCGGCAACGCCTGCTGGAAGCGCTGCCGCTGGAGCATTGCGACGCGTTCACCGAGGCCGCCTGAAGAAAAAGGGGACGGAGGGGATTAAGTCGTTTCAGGCACACGTGTGCTGATTGCGGCTTAATCCCCTCCGTCCCCTTTTCCGGGTCAGCGGTAGTTGTTGCGCAGGCCGTTCCAGCACTGCTGGTAATCGCCCTGGCGATGGCCGGCGGCCAGCGCCTGCGCGGTCGGGCGGATCACCGCGCGGGTCTCGAACATGAAGGCCATCGTGTCCTTGATCACATCGGCCTTGGACAGATCGGCATTGGAGGCCTTGTCGAAGGTCGGCGCATCCGGGCCATGACCGCTCATGCAGTTGTGCAGCGATGCGCCACCCGGCACGAAGCCTTCGGCCTTGGCGTCGTAGGCGCCATGCACCAGGCCCATGAACTCGCTGGCGATGTTGCGGTGGAACCACGGCGGGCGGAACGTGTTCTGCGCCACCAGCCAGCGCGGCGGGAAGATCGCGAAGTCCATGTTGCTGGTGCCGGGTGTGTCGCTGGGCGAATGCAGCACCAGGAAGATCGATGGGTCCGGATGGTCGTAGCTGATCGAACCGATGGTGTTGAAGCGACGCAGGTCGTAGCGGTACGGCGCGTAATTGCCGTGCCAGGCCACCACGTCCAGCGGCGAATGGTCGATCGGCGCGCGCCACAGGCGGCCCTCGAACTTGGCGATCAGTTCGAAATCGCCATCGACATCCTCGAACGCCGCGTGCGGGGTCTCGAAGTCACGCGGGTTGGCCAGGCCGTTGGAACCGATCGGGCCAAGGTCGGGCAGCTTCAGCAGCGCGCCGTAGTTCTCGCAGATGTAGCCGCGGCTCGGGCCATCGGGAAGTTCCACGCGGAACCGCACGCCGCGCGGGATCACCGCGATCTGCTGCGGCTCGATCTCGATCACGCCCAGCTCGGTCAGCAGGCGCAGTGCGCCCAGCTGAGGCACGATCAGCAGTTCACCGTCGGCGTCGTAGAAGTAGCGGCCGACCATGTCGCGGTTGGCAGCATAAAGGTGGATGCCCACGCCGGCATGCGCGTCGGGCGAGCCGTTGCCACCCATCGTGTACAGGCCTTCGACAAAGTCGGTCGGCAGCTCCGGCAACGGCAGCGGGCTCCAGCGCAGCTGGTTCGGTGAAGCCGGCTGTGCGCCGAAATCACACTGCAGCTGCGACTGCGCGAACGGAGTGAACTCGCCATGGGTCACCGCCGGGCGGATCCGGTACAGCCAGCTGCGGCGATTGCTGCCGCGCGGCGCGGTGAAGGCGGTGCCGGTCAGCTGTTCGGCGTACAGGCCGTGGGCCACCTTCTGCGGTGAGTTCTGCCCGACCGGCAGCGCGCCGGCGACGGCCTCGGTGGCGAATTCGTTGCCGAAGCCGGACTGGTAGCCGCGGGCGGTGATGGCGGGGGACATGGGAACTCCAGAGATTGCCGGCCAGCGGCCGGCACTACCATTCGGACAGGCAATGCCGGCGGGACGCCGACATTGCCTGCGGACCTTACAGCACGCCGCGGCGGATCTGGTCGCGCTCGATGCTTTCAAACAGCGCGGTGAAGTTGCCTTCGCCGAAGCCTTCGTTGCCCTTGCGCTGGATGATCTCGAAGAAGATCGGGCCAATGCAGTTCTGGGTGAAGATCTGCAGCAGCTTGCGCTGGTGGGTTTCCGGATCGGCGTCGATCAGGATCTTGTTCCTGGCCAGGCGCGCCACGTCTTCACCGTGGTTCGGCACGCGCTGGTCGATCACGTCGAAATAGGTTTCCGGCGTGTCGAGGAAATCCACGCCCTGCGCGCGCATCGCTTCGACGGTCTCGTAGATGTTCTCGGTGAAGCAGGCGATGTGCTGGATGCCCTCGCCCTTGTACGCGTCCAGGTACTCGTTGATCTGGCTCTTCGGGTCGGACGATTCGTTCAGCGGGATGCGCACGATGCCGTCCGGTGCGGTCATCGCCTTGGACACCAGGCCGGTCTTCAGGCCCTTGATGTCGAAGTAGCGGATCTCGCGGAAGTTGAACAGACGCTCGTAGTAGTCCGACCACTGCTGCATGTTGCCGAAGTACAGGTTGTGGGTCAGGTGGTCGATGAAGGTCAGGCCGAAGCCGAACGGGTGCAGGTCGGCCCCTGCGATCGGCTCGTAGTCGCCGTCGTAGATGCTGCCGGCGCTGCCATAGCGGTCGACCAGGTACAGCATGCAGTCGCCGATGCCCTTGATGACCGGCGCGCTGACCGCCTTGCTGTCCGGCTTGAAGGCGATGGCTTCGGCGCCGTTGCCCAGCGCGGTCTGGTAGACCTCCTGGCCCGGCTTCTTGAAGCGGATGGCAAAGCCACAGGCGCAGGGGCCATGCTTTTCGGCGAAGTCGGCGGCGAACGAATCGGGGTCTTCGTTGACCAGGAAGTTGACGTCGCCCTGGCGATAGACGGTAATCGGACGCTGCTTGTGCTTGAGCACCGCGCTGAAGCCCATCTTCCGGAAGTACTCGTGCAGCTCCTGGCCACGGCCGGCCGGGGCGGCGAATTCGACGAACTCGAAGCCGTCGATGCCCATCGGGTTCTCGAAGGTGGTGACCTGCATGCCGGGGTTGGGATGCGAGGCGGTCGGGACTGCGGTATTCATGGCGTGGCTCCGAATCGGTACCGCATCGGTACAAACCAGGTGCGGGCAGGTAGGGACCCGGCGAGAATGCAGGGTCTGGACCCACCCCTTATAGTTACACTTGAAACCACCAGCAAGGTGCACCGCAACATGAGCCCCGCCGATCCCGTTTCGACCCGCCTGCGTGCCTCGCACGTCCTGCTCGACCTGGAACAGTTCCTGCCGTACCGGCTGAGCGTGCTGTCCAACCGGGTCAGCGGCAACATCGCCAAGCTGTACGGCGATCGTTACGGTCTGGCGATCCCCGAGTGGCGGGTCATCACCATCCTGGCGCTGTACCCGGGCTCCTCGGCCAGCGAGGTCTCCGACCGCACGGCGATGGACAAGGTGGCGGTCAGCCGCGCCGTGGCCCGCCTGCTGGAGCGCGGCTTCATCAAGCGCGAGACCCACGGCGACGATCGCCGCCGCTCGGTGCTGGCGCTGTCGGCCGCCGGTTTCGAGGTGTACGAGACCATCGCGCCGATGGTGATCGAGATCACCCGCAAGCTGATGTCGGTGCTGAGCGAAGAGGAAGAGCAGGTGCTGGAAAAGCTGATCCTTCGCCTGGCCGGCGAAGGCCTGGAGCGGATGGGCGAAGGCGTCTGAAAGAAAAGGGGACGGAGGGGATTAAGTCGCATCAGGCACACCTGTGCTGATTGCGGCTTAATCCCCTCCGTCCCCTTTTTTCAGCTGAGGTGCTTGCGGCGTGCGTGGATCCACGGCACGGCCAGTGCTGCGATGGCGCCGCCGGCGAAGCCCAGCGAGGCGGCCACCGTCGCTGCTTCGACCGCCCCCGGCAGCGCCAGCGCCGCCGCCACCAGCAGCAACGACGGCAGGCCGACGAAGGTGCCCAGGAAGAAGTGCCAGCGCGGTGACCAGGTGTTGAGCTGCAGCAGGCTGACCGGCTGCCAGGCGTCAGAGGCGGCGTCCTCGGCGATCTTCGCCACGGCTTTGGCCAGGTCCACTTCCGGCAGCGCGCGCCCCAGGCGGGCGGTCGCCAGCAGCTCGGCCACCGCTTCCACCGGCGGGAAGCTGGACGGCCACGCAACCGGCGCCGGCACGCCGTAGGCGGTCAGCAGCGGCACGCTCAACCACGGCGCCACCAGCGGGCGCATGCGGCGGCGCCCGTGCACGCACCAGATCTGCGGCTGGCCGTGCGCAGTGACGCTGTACAGCGCCAGTTCGTTGGCCGGCGGATAGCCGAGCATGGTCACCCGCGCGGCCAGGCTGTCCTGGCCCATCGCGCGCAGGAAGCCGGGGCGGCTGCGACCTTCCTGCATCCACGCCAAGCCCAGTGCGCCCACCAGATACGCCTCGGCGACGTCCTTGCTGCCGGCCGTGGCGCGCTCGTCACTGGCCAGATACCACGCCAGTGATTTCGGTTCGGCCACATCGTCCAGGCCCCAGCGGCTGTCGTCACCCAACACATGGCGCACCGGCAGTCGCGCGGGGGCGGTCTCGCCACGCTCGCCGGTCTGCAGGAAGGGCAGCACGCCCTGGATGAAGGTGGACAGCTCGATCGCGCGCGCGCCGTGGCCCTGCCATTCGGGCGGCAGCAGCCCGGCCAGCTGGCCTTCGGCGGCCAGCGCATCAAGCCGGGACTTCTGCTCGACCAGCTTCTGCACCGCCCCCTTCAGCACCACGTTGTCGGGCAGCGCGATCTGCGGCAGGCGATGGCGTGGCGGCGCCAGTTCAACGGCGTCCTCGCCGGTGCCCGCGTCGTCCAGCAGGGCCTCCTGCGCTGGCAGGGTCACGCCCTCGCCTGCCCCACCCTCGGCCAGGTCGCTGGCGGGTTCGGGCAATCGTTCGGCGTGGTCGCTGTGCATGGGCGTTCTGGAAGGTTGCATCGACGGGATGTCGACTGAGGTCCTTGCCGGTAACGGCGTGCTCACGGTGAAGTTGAGACGCCGATTCAGAGAGTGTGACGGTGCGCGCAGTAGATCCGCGCCAGGCGTGGATGCGCCTCAGTGCCGACCAACGGTCGGCACCCACCGGGGTGGGCGGTCAGCGGTCGGCACCCACCAGAGCATGCCGGCCAGCGGCCGGCACTACCCTATTCCGGTTTGTCAGGCGCCCACTGCTTGAGGAAGGCACTCACCCGCGCAGGCTGGAACGCCTCGCCCCTGCGCAGCTCGCCGGTGGCCTGCGATACCAGCAGGCCGCCATCTGCATCGAGCACCAGCAGGTACGGGTAGTCGCGCGCCATCACAGGGTACTGGGCGAAGAAGGCGGTGTTGGGCTGCTCGTCGCTGGCGTTGACCTTCACCCACACGTAGTGGGCATCGCGGAAGCGACGCAGGTCGCCGTTGCCTTCCACCACGTCGTCCAGCGCCCGGCAGCGCTCACAGGCGGCGTTGCCGACCTCCAGCAGGATCCGCTTCTTGCCACGCTGGGCTTCCACCTTGGCGGTGGCCAGGTCGTCGGCGGGGTTGCGGGCCGGGTCGAACTGCGCGCCGAGCCCGGCGATGGCGGCGATGTCCGCCGCCACCGGGGTGTTGCCCGAGGCCACCGGTTCGCTGGGGTCAGCAACCGGTGGCTCGGTGGGTCGGGTATCCAGGGGCTGCGTGGGCTCGGCGGCGGCAGGCGGTTGCGGTTGCGAACAGGCGCCGATCAGCGCCGCACAGACCACCACCATTGCACCACCGAGCTTGCTGCGCATGCCTTCTACCCTCTCATCATTACTTGACGCCGTGCATCAGCTTGTTGATCAGCGGGGCGATCAGGAACAGCACCACGCCGGAGCCGATCAGGGCCCAGAACCCGAAGGTATACCCCTTCAGGGCCGACTCGACCGTCATGCCGCCTTCACCACTGACCACGCCGGCGAAGATGCCCGACAGGTTGTTGCCGATGCCGGTGGACAGGAACCAGCCACCCATGCCGAAGCCGACCAGGCGCACCGGGGCCAGCTTGGTCACCATCGACAGGCCGATCGGCGACAGGCACAGCTCACCCACCGACTGGATGACGTAGACCATGAACAGGGTCCAGAACGGGATCTTGCCGTCAACGACCATCTGCGACAGGGCGAACATCAGCAGCGCGAAGGCGGCGCCGTTGAACAGCAGGCCCAGGCCGAACTTGCGCGGGATGGACGGATTGGCGCGGCCCATGGCCACCCAGATCCAGGCAATGACCGGGGCCAGGGTGATGATCGCCACCGAGTTGACCGACTGGAACCACGCGGTCGGGAAGGTCCAGTCACCGAACTGGCGGTTGACGATGTTCTCGGCCAGGAAGGTGAACGAGCTGCCGGCCTGTTCGAAGAACATCCAGAACATCACGTTGAAGGCGAAGATGATCAGCATGGCGATCACGCGGTCGCGCTGCACCTTGCCTTCGCGGACGCCCTCGACCAGCAGCAGGATGGCCAGCGCGGTGAACATCGCGCCCAGGATCCAGGCCAGCGCGGTGGCACCGGTAGCCAGCAGGAAGTACGCCACCGGGATGGCGACCACGGCACCGGCCAGCACCATGATGATGCGGCCGAAGCCTTCAGCGCCGGCCGGCGGTGCACCGATGCCCTTCAGGCCGGCGCGACCGATGTAGAACCACACCAGCGAGATCAGCATGCCCACGCCCGAGGCGATGAACACGACCTTGTAGGACGGCATCGCGTCGGTACCGAACACCTTGCGGGCCAGGTACTCGGTCAGCACCGGGGCGATCATCGCGCCGATGTTGATGCCCATGTAGAAGATGGTGAAGCCGGAGTCGCGGCGCTCGTCCTTCAGGCCGTACAGCTTGCCGACCATGGTCGAGATGTTGGGCTTGAACAGGCCGTTGCCTACGATGATCGTGGCCAGGCCAAGCTTGAAGATGTGCTCCTGCGGCAGCGAGATCATGAACAGGCCGGCGGCCATGATGATCGCGCCGGTCAGGATCGAGCGCTGGTAGCCCAGTACCCGGTCGGCCACGTAGCCACCGAAGATCGCCGCGGCGTATACCAGGGCCAGGTAGGCGCCATAGATGCGGCTGGCGTCGCCTTCACCGGCAGCGCTGCCGTTGTAGAACTGGGCGACGATGTACAGCACCAACGCCCAGCGGATGCCGTAGAACGCAAAGCGCTCCCAGAACTCGGTCATGAACAGCATCCACAACGGGCGCGGGTGGCCCAGCGTGGTCTTGAAGTCCGGCAGCGCCGGCTCTGGGGTGTTCGCAGTGGCGTTTACGCTCATGCGGATTTCCTGGTTCGGTGGATGACGAGCACGTCCGCTGTGCAGTTGGAGCAACGCGCGAGGATCACCGACTTCTGCCGTTCACGTCAAATACACGCCGTTTGAGGCAGGTGCCAGCCTGCTCGCTGAACTTGCATCTGAAACGATCCAGCCAATGGCCGGGGTCCAAGCTGAATGGGGGTCAGCCCAGTTCTGCCGGGGGTGCCGCCTGCAGGCTGGTGCGCACCTGGAACAGTTCGGGGAAGAAGGTCAGCTCCAGCGCCTTGGCGAGGAAGCCCACGCCGGACGAGCCGCCGGTGCCGCGCTTGAAGCCGATCACGCGCATCACCGTGCGCATGTGTCGGAATCGCCACAGCTGGAAGGCGGTCTCCAGGTCCACCAGGTCCTCGCACAGCGCGTACTCGCGCCAGTAGCGGTCGGTGTCCTGGTAGATGCGCTCGAAGACCGGCTGCAGCGCGTCGTCGGCCACATGCGGCTGGGTCCAGTCGTGGGATTCGTACACCGCCGGCACGGCATGGCCGAAGCGGGCCAGGTACTTCAGGAATTCCTCGTACAGGCTCGGCGCCTCCAGCACGATGCGCAGCTGCGCCTGCCCGGCCGGGTCGTGCTCGAACACCTGCAGCATCTGCGCGTTCTTGTTGCCCAGCAGGAACTCGATGTAGCGGTACTGCAGCGACTGGAAGCCCGAAGACGGGCCCAGCACGTCGCGGAAACCCATGTATTCGGACGGGGTCAGCGTTTCCAGCACCGACCACTGCTCGGTCAGCTGGCGCAGCACCTGCTTGCTGCGCGCCAGCACCTTGCGGCACTGCCAGACTTCATCGCGCTGCAGGAAGCCGATCGCCGCACGCAGTTCGTGGCCGAGCAGCTTCAGCCACAGCTCCGAGGTCTGGTGCTGGATGATGAAGAGCATCTCATCGTGGTGCGGCGGGTTGGACAGCGGCTGCTGCGCGCTGAGCAGCTGGTCCAGCCGCAGGTAGCCGCCGTAGGTCAGGCGTCCCTGCAGGTCGGTGTGGATGCCGGCTTCGAGATCGCGTTGGTTGTTGTCGACGGACATGGGCGGGACCAGATCGGGGGCGGCAAGGGTAGCGCGTTGCCGCCGCGCTGGCAGCCGCCGGGTCCATACTGGGGCGTGCGGTGCCCCGTGGAGCAATGGCCGATGCGGGGCCTGCGCGTGGAACCGATCGGGTCGTTGCGCCAGCAGTCAGCCAGAGGCGTATTCTGATGCTTTGCAGCAACGACTGAATACGTTGTTGTTATTGGCCCCCCACCCGCCGGCAGGGGTAAAACAGGGCGTTGCCGTGTTGCGGCGCAGGAAGGCTATTCCGTACGCGTTCCTTAACATGGCGATTCATATCATTTGTAACTTCTCTGTCGAAGGTGCAGTACGCAATGACGGTTGCCGCTGAATTCAAGATCGAATACCTGCAGTACCTGGATACGGACGGCAAACTCGTCCGCGATGACCTGCCCGCGTCGCTGCGCGACCCCAAGGTCCTGGTACCGCTGTTCAAGCAGATGCTGTTCGTACGTACGTTCGACAGCAAATCCATCGCACTGCAGCGCACCGGCAAGCTGGGCACTTACGCCGCCTGCCTGGGCCACGAAGCCGCGCACGTGGGTATCGGCGCGGCGATGCAGAAGGACGACGTGTTCGCGCCTTCGTACCGCGAGTATGGCGCGATGTTCATGCGTGGCGTGCGCCCGCACGACGTGCTGATGTACTGGGGCGGCGACGAACGCGGCAACGATTACGGCGGCAACGCGGCCAAGGACTTCCCGTTCTGCGTGCCGATCTCCACCCAGTGCCTGCATGCCGCAGGCGCCGCGCTGAAGTTCAAGCTCAACAAGGAACCGCAGATCGCCGTGGCGGTGTGCGGCGACGGCGGCAGCTCCAAGACCGACTTCTACGCGGCACTGAATTCGGCCGGCGCCTACAAGCTCCCGCTGATCCTGTGCATCGTCAACAACGGCTGGGCCATCTCGGTCCCGCGTTCGGCCCAGACCGGTGCCGAAACGCTGGCGCAGAAGGGCCTGGCTGGCGGCCTGCACTGCCTGCAGGTGGACGGCAACGACCTGATCGCCGTGCTGGCTGCCATGGAGCAGGCGCGCGAACGTGCGCTGGCCGGCGACGGTGGCACCGTGCTGGAACTGATGACTTACCGCCTGTCCGACCACACCACCGCCGATGACGCGCGCCGCTACCGCGACGATGCTGAAGTGAAGGATGCCTGGCAGCGCGAGCCGATGCTGCGCCTGCGCAAGTACCTGATCAACGCCGGTGTGTGGAGCGAGGATGAGGAAAGCGCCTGGGTCGCCGAGTGCGGCAAGCGCGTGGACGAGGAAGTGAACCTGTACCTCAACACGCCGGTGCAGCCGGTCGAGGCGATGTTCGACTTCCTGTATGCCGATCCGCCGCCGGACCTGCTGGCCCAGCGTGCCCAGGCGATCGCCCTGGAGAAGCGCCATGGATGAGATCAAGAACGGCGCGCCCGGCGCGCACACCAACGCCGCCGACAGCGCTGCGGTCGCGCGCGGAGAAGAGAGCATGACCACCACCCCGATCACCCTCATCGAAGCCATCACCCAGGCGCTGGCCTGGGAGCTGGAACACGACCCGTCGGTGCTGGTGCTGGGCGAGGACGTGGGCGTCAACGGCGGCGTGTTCCGCGCCACCGCCGGGCTGCAGCAGCGCTTCGGCTCGGACCGCATCCTCGATACCCCGCTGGACGAAACCACCATCGCCGGCCTGACCATCGGCCTGGCCGCACAGGGCATGAAGCCGGTGGCCGAAGCCCAGTTCGACGGCTTCATGTACCCGATGGTCGACCATATCGTCTGCCACGCCGCACGCCTGCGTTACCGCACGCGTGGCCGCCTGCACTGCCCGATGGTGCTGCGCGTGCCGTGGGGCGGTGGCATCCGCGCGCCGGAACACCACAGCGAAGCCAACGAGGCGATCTTCACCAACGTGCCGGGCCTGCGCGTGGTGCTGCCGTCGTCGCCGCAGCGCGCCTACGGCCTGCTGCTGGCCGCGATCCGCGAGCCGGATCCGGTGATCTACATGGAGCCCAAGCGCATCTACCGCCAGTACAAGGAAGTGGTCGTCAACGACGGCGAAGCCTTGCCGCTGGACGTCTGCTTCGTGCTGCGCGACGGCACCGACGTGACCCTGGTGACCTGGGGCGCGCAGGTGAAGGAAGCGCTGGAAGCGGCGGACAAGCTGGCCGGCGAAGGCATCAGTGCCGAAGTCATCGACGTGGCCACGCTGCGTCCGCTGGACTTCGCCACCATCGCCGAATCGGTGGCCAAGACCGGCCGCTGCGTGATCGTGCAGGAGGCCCCGAAGACCGCGGGCTTCGGCGCCGAGATCGCCGCGCGCCTGGCCGAGGAATCGATCTACGACCTGCTGGCACCGGTCGAGCGCGTCACTGGCTACGACACCCACATTCCGCTGTTCCGCCTGGAAATGAAGTACCTGCCGAGCGTTGAGCGGATCGTGGCTGCGGCCAAGCGCGCGGTGGCGGCCGGCTGACATGCGGGCCCGCCTTCTGGGGGCTTACCGCAGCCAGTATCCCAACCCGCTCCGGTTCCGCACCGGCCAGATCGTCGAAGTAGGTGTCCGTGACGAGGAATGGCCGGCGTTTGCCTGGGTACGCACCAACGATGGGCGCGCTGGATGGGCGCCCATCGCCTGGTTGCAGCTGCTGGACGAGGGTCGCGCCGAAGCACTGTGCGACTACGACGCCCGCGAGCTGGATGTGGAAAGCGGCGAGATGGTGAAGCTTCATCACGAACACGGCGGGTGGTGGTGGTCCGAGCGCGCCAATGGCGCGACGGGCTGGCTGCCGGCCCGCGAACTGGAACTGCTGGAAGAGAACTGCAAATGAGCCAGACCAAGAACTTCAACCTGCCCGACCTGGGCGAAGGCCTGCCGGACGCGACCATCGTCGAGTGGTTCGTCAAGGAAGGCGATGTGATCAAGCTGGACGAGCCGCTGGTGTCGATGGAGACCGCCAAGGCCGTGGTGGAAGTGCCCTCGCCGTTCTCCGGCAAGGTGCTGAAGCTGTCCGGCGGCGCCGGCGACATCATCCCGACCGGCTCGGTGCTGGCCAGCTTCGAACTGGACCCGAACCTGCCGCAGCGAGCCGATGGCCAGGACACCGGCCACAGCCATGGCCACGCTGCACCGGCGGCCGCACCGACCCCGCCGCCGCTGCCGGCTGCGGCCGCTCCGGTTGCCGCCGAGGAGGCCAAGCCCGCCGCGGCCGAGCGCGATGACGCCGGTACCGTGGTCGGCGCGATGCAGAGCTCCAATGCCGTGCATGCCGAACAGGCGCTGGCCGTCGGTGGCGTCAAGGCCGTGCCGGCCGTGCGTGCGATGGCCCGCAAGCTGGGCGTGGACCTGAGCCGCGTGGCCGCTACCGGCACCGATGGCGCGGTCACCATGGCCGACGTCAAGCAGGCCGCCGCCAATGGCAGCGCCAAGCTCGGCGCTGCTCCGGCACCGGTTGCCGCTGCTGCCTATGCCGCGCCGGCCCCGGCGCAGGTGTCTGCCCCCGTGCAGAGCGAAGCCCGCACGCCGCTGTCCGCCGCCGGCAAGCCGATGCGTACCCAGCCGCCGGGCGTGGTCGCCAAGGGCCAGCCGGAACCGCTGAAGGGCGTGCGCCGCAACATGGCCCGCGTGATGGCCGATGCGCACAGCAAGGTCGTGCCGACCACGCTGAACGACGACGCCGACATCCACGCCTGGCTGCCGGGCAACGACGTCACCGCCCGCCTGGTGCGTTCGATCGTGGTCGCCGCGCAGAAGGTGCCGGCGATGAACGCCTGGTTCGACGGCGAAGCACTGACCCGCACCCTGCACGCGCAGGTGGACATCGGCATCGCCGTGGACACCGACGACGGCCTGTTCGTGCCGGCCCTGCGCAATGCCGACATGCTCGATGCACGCGGCATCCGCGAAGGCGTCAATCGCCTGCGCGAGCAGGTGGAATCGCGTTCGATCGCCGCCTCGGAACTGAGTGGCTACACCATCTCGCTGTCCAACTTCGGCATGTTTGCCGGCCGCTACGCGACCCCGGTCGTGGTGCCGCCGTGCGTGGCCATCGTCGGTGCCGGCCGTGCCCGCCACCAGATGACCCCGGTGATGGGCGGCGTGGAAGCGCACAAGGTGATCCCGCTGTCGGTCACCTTCGACCACCGCGCAGCCACGGGTGGTGAAGCTGCCCGCTTCCTGCGCGCGATGATGGACGACCTGGCACTGGCCAGCTGATCGGCCACCTGACCGGTGGGTGCCAACCGTTGGTTGGCACATGACTTGGAGAAAACGCCGGGCATTGCCCGGCGTTTTTTTTCCGGCATCCACGCATGGCGTGGATCTACACAATGCGGGCGATCAATCGCGCGCGACCATGCCTTCGGCGCGGCTGTACACACGCAGCCGGTGGCCATCAGGGTCGGCACCGACGAAGGTGTGGCCGAACTCCAGCGTCACCGGCGACTGCAGGATCTGCACGCCGAGCCCACGCCACGCATCGTGCATCTGCTGCACGGCCTCGGGGTTTGCGACCACCATCGCCAGTTCGGCGGCGCCTGCCTGCGCAGACACCGGCGGTTGCACGTCATCGCGTTGCCACAGGCCGAGTGCGGCGCCATCGCCGAGCAGGAACAGGGCGAAGCCAGGCGACTGCTCGACCGGCGGTTTGCCGAGGATGCCGCTGTAGAAGGTGGCGCTGGTGGCGACGTCGCGCACGTACTGCAGCAGGGTGCTGGGCATGAACATGGGGAAGCTCCGTTGTTGGGAGCGATCATGGTGGTACGGCCCTGCTGACAGATTCTGTCAGTAGCGGCGAGCGTGCTCTACTGCCGTCGCTCCTGCCCTGGTAGAGGCCGAGCTTGCTCGACTGCCGTTGCCACTGCCCTGGTAGAGGTCGAGCTTGCTCGACTGCTGTTCGCGAAGATCAAAGGCGGTCGAGCAAGCTCGACCCCTACCAGGAGCAAAGATCGAAGAGCAAAGAGCAAAAGCCGCCAACCCATCGCACCAGCAGCAGAAAGCGAAGCGCAATGACAGTCGAGCAGGCCCGACGCTACGAACGATCCAGCCAGTCCGGCGCGATGCCCTGCGCCTTCTGCCAGCGCCGCAGCAGCGTGGCGCGCGGTACGAGGTAGTGCTCCTCCAGCACGCGCACCTGGCGGATGCGATCCAGGCGGAAATGGCGAAAATCCTCGCGGCGCTCACACCACGCCGCAAGCATCGGCACCTCATCGAAGTAGCCCAGCGCGAACGGCCAGACGATGCGCTCGCTGCGCTGGCCGTGCGCGTCCTCGTAGCCGAACTTCAGGCGCTGCTGTGAACCGACAGCCTCTCGCACGGCCTGCAGACGAGCTGGGGGAACCTTGGCCGCCGCACGCGAAGGGCCCACCCGCAGGCCACTGTCACGCAGGGCCTCGCGCCGCGCTGCGGGCAACACATGGGCGATACGCGCCAAGGCATCGCGTGCGGCTTCGGCCAACGCGGGTTCGGTACGGGCCGCCACCCAGCGCAGGCCCAGCACCAGTGCGTCCATCTCGGCCGGTGGCAGGGTCATCGGCGGCAGGGTATCGCTCGGCGTCAGCTGGTAGCCGACGCCGGCCTCGCCGCGCAGGTCGGCGCCCTGCTCGCGCAGGGTTTCGATATCGCGGTACAGCGTGCGCAGGCTGATGCCCAGCGCGTCGGCCAGCACCTGGCCGGCCACCGGCCGCCGATGGCGGCGCAGCAGCTGTTGGAGCTGGGTCAGGCGCAGCGCACGCGACATCAGCCGGCCAGTGCGCTCGATGCCACCACGTGCTCACCCGGTTGCGGGGCCAGCGCGGCCTCGACCAGCGCCTTGGCGATCTCGCTGGCCGGGTTGATCCGCCACGCCCGTGGCAGTACCGGCCCCAGCACGCCCAGCACCTTCAGCGCGAGACGCTCACCGCGCCGCACCTCGTTGCGCTCGCCACCGATCAACCCTGGGCGGACCAGGGTCAACGAGGTGAAGCCCAGCGCGCGCAGATCGCGCTCCAATTCACCCTTCACCCGGCTGTAGAAGATCGACGACCGCGGATCGGCACCGGCTGCGGAATTCAGCACATAGGTCTGCGCACCCTGCGCCTGCGCCAGACGGGCGAACGCCAGCGGGTAATCATGGTCGATGCGATGGAAGGCCTCGCGGCTGCCAGCCTGGGCAATGGTGCTGCCGAGCGCGCAGATGACCGCGTCCACGCCCGCCCACCCGGCGGCGGCGGGCAGCGCATCGAAGGCCAGTACCGGGTTCTCCAGCTTCCCGTGGGCTGCGCCCAACGGGCGACGGGTCGGGGCGATCACGGCGCTGCAGCGCGGGTCGTCCAGCAGCCGGGGCAGGGTCAGCCCACCGACCAGGCCGGTCGCCCCCAGCAACATCACGCGCATCACCACCTCCACTGCGGCATCCTGTCGCCCATCCTAGCCGTTCAAGCCGTCGGCGGCCGCGCCGATATGCTGGAACCAGTCCCTGCCAGCCCCCAGGATTCGCTCCATGACGGACCAGCCCGACCACCGCCCTGCCCCCGGTACCGCCCTTGGGCCGCCGGCACGCGTGCGCGCGGTGGTGGACGATGGGCTGGGCGACCGCGTAGTGCTGCAGGGCGGCGGTGGCGTGGCGCTGCAGCAGCTGTTCGCAGGCGCCGACGCGCCGGAACCGCTGCTGGCCGCGTTCGCCAACGGCATGGCCACCCTGCCCGGCGAGCTGGGCGACATGGGCGACCGCCTGCAGTCGGCGCAGGCCAGCGCCGATTGGCCGCGCTACGGGCGCGCGATGCGCCAGTTGATCGACAAGTACATCCGCACCATCGAACAGCATTCGCCGGATGGGCAACCCGAGAGCCTGCGCCTGTCCGAGCAGCTGCGGCTGCTGCTGGGCGGCGCGGTGGTGGCGCTGCTGCAGCACGACCCGGACCTGCGCGAACAGGCGCAGGCACTGGCCATGCACCTGCGCCAGTGGCAGCCAGGCACGGCGCTGGAACCGATCGAGCAGGGCGTGCGCGAACTTGGCCACCAGGTCGGCGTGCGCGCCGAGAGCTGGCAGGAGCAGCAGGCACTGCTGCTGGAGCTGTTCGCGCTGCTGCTGGACAACGTGAGCGAGCTGCTGGATGACCGCAGCTGGCTGCAGGGCCAGATCGCCGCGGTACGCCAGCTGCTGGACGGGCCGTTGGAAGCTGAAGCGGTCGAGCGCACCCGCGCCGAACTGCGCGAAGTGATCTACAAGCAGGGCCTGCTGCGCCAGGGCATCGACGATTCGAAGGCGGCGATGCGCGGGCTGATGGGCGAGTTCATCGAGCGCATGGATGGCATGGCCACCAGCACCGGCGAGTACCACGATCGCATCGGCAGCTACGCACTGCAGCTGCGCGAGGCGCGCAGCATCGCCGACCTCAACCAGCTGCTACAGGACGTGATGCGCGACACCGGCAAGGTGCAGCAGCAGGCCGCGCAGGCGCGCGATCACCTGGCCAACGCACGGCAGGAAGTGGAGCGTGCCGAGCAGCGCATCGCCGAGCTGGAGCAGGAACTGCGCGCGGCCGGTGACCTGGCACGCATCGATCCACTGACCCAGGCGCTGAACCGCCGCGGCCTGGACGAACTGCTGCAACGCGAGCTGGCCCGTGCCGCACGCAACAACTCGCCGCTGGGCGTGGCGGTGATCGATCTGGATGATTTCCACCAGACCAACGATGCACATGGTCATGCCGGTGGCGATGCACTGCTGCAGCACCTGGTGGCCGTCTGCAAGCTGCTGCTGCGCGCCACCGATGGCATCGCGCGGCTGGGCGGCGACGAGTTCGTACTGGTGCTGCCGGAAACCCAGGGCGCCGACAGCATGGCCACGGTGCAGCGCCTTCAGCGTTCACTGGCGCATCGCGTGCTGACCGTGCAGGACCGGCGCGTACCGGTGCATTTCAGTGCCGGGCTGGCGCAATGGCAACCCGGCGACGACACCGAAACCCTGCTGCGGCGCGCGGACGACGCGCTGTATGCCGCCAAGCGGCAGGGCAAGAACCGCGTGCAGGCAGGCTGACCGTCCGGCCCGCAGCAAACTACGTTGGTAGATGCCAAACTTGGTTGGCACACGCAGAAACAAAGCGCCGACCAAGGTCGGCCTCTACCCGGCGACCCGCCGGCGATGATCCCGACCACCCTGAACCGCTTTGGTAGGTGCCAACCTTGGTTGGCACACGCAGGAAACAAAGCGCCGACCAAGGTCGGCCTCTACCGGGGAACCCGCCGGCGACGATGCCGACCACCTTGAACCGCTTTGGTAGGTGCCAACCTTGGTTGGCACGCGTGGGAAACAAAGCGCCGACCAAGGTCGGCCTCTACCGGGAACCTGCCGGCGACTACTTGCCGCGCAGCTTCTGGAACCCGGTCACCGCCGCCAGCACGATGGCGCCGGCGATGATGCCCACCACCATGTTGCCCGCCGCGCTGACCAGCCAGCCCCACTGGCCCTCGCCGCCCAGCGCCTGTACTGCGTGGTGCAGCGCCGGCACGTTGTGCACCAGGATGCCGCCGCCGACCAGGAACATGGCAATGGTGCCGGCCACCGACAGGAACTTCATCAGCCACGGTGCCGACGCGACCAGGCCGCGACCGAAGGCGGCAACAGCCCCACCCTTGCGCGACAGGTACAGGCCCACGTCATCCAGCTTGACGATGCCCGCCACCAGCCCATAGACGAAGACCGTCATCGCCAGTGCAACCACGGCCAGCGTGACCAGCTGGTTGGTGAACGATGCGGTGGCGACCACGCCCAGGGTCAGTACGATGATCTCGGCCGAAAGGATGAAGTCGGTGCGGATCGCACCCTTCACCTTGTCCTTCTCCCACGCGACCATGTCCACCTGCGCGTCGGCCAGCGCCCTGCGGCGTTCGGTCTGGCGCTCGGCATCGTCGTCGGCCGAATGCAGGAAGCGGTGCGCCAGCTTCTCCACGCCCTCGAAGCACAGGAAGGCACCACCGATCATCATCAGCGGCACGATCAGGGGCACGTTCCAGCCGCGGCTGTGCAGCCAGGCTTCCAGCGCACTGATCGCCAGGGCCGCCGGCACCAGGATCACCTTGTTGACCAGCGAGCCCTTGGCCACCGCCCAGACCACCGGCAGTTCGCGGTTGGCGTTGACCCCGGTGACCTGCTGCGCGTTGAGCGCCAGATCGTCACCGAGCACGCCGGCGGTCTTCTTCGCGGCGACCTTGGTCAGCACAGAGACATCGTCGAGCAGGGTGGCGATATCGTCGAGCAGGGCGAACAGGCTGGCACCGGCCATGGGGCGTCCAAGAAAAGGAATAGGCGGATTCTGACCGATCCGGTGTGGACTGCGGAAGACACCGGGTTCACCGCATGCCCACCGCCCCCGGGCGACACTGCGGAATCCGGACATTGCCGGCCCGCAGCCGGCGCTACCTGTCTTCGTCGCATGGGAGTCCCGCTTGAGCAATCCGTCCGCCGCCAATGGCAATCCCCCGCTGGTCAAAGGCATGAGCCGGCGCAGCCAGATCCTGCGCCTGCTGATGCGCTACCGCCATTCGGGCGTGTTCTCGGGCATGAACCTGGATGCGGCAAGCAACCAGGCCGACGTGCCCGCCGACGGCAATCCGGAACAGTTCGTCAGCGACCTGGAAGCGTTGGGGCCGACCTTCGTCAAGCTGGGCCAGATGCTGTCCACGCGGCCGGACATGGTGCCGGTGGAGTTCGCCACGGCGCTGGAGCGCATGCAGGAGAAGGTGGCGCCGATCCCGGTCGAGCGCATCCACGCGATCATCGAGCAGGAACTGGGCGTAGGGGTGAACAAGCTGTTTGCCTCGTTCGATCCCGAGCCGTTGGGCTGTGCTTCGATCGCGCAGGTACATCGCGCGGTGCTGCACGATGGCCGCCAGGTGGCGGTGAAGGTGCAGAAGCCTGAAGTGGCCGCGCAGCTGCGCTCGGACCTGGAGGCACTGCGCAGCTTCGCGCTGGCCGCCGATCACCTGACCCAGGTCGGACGCCGCGTGCGCCTGCGCGACTGGCTCAACGAGTTCGCCAAGACCCTGATGCAGGAGCTGGACTACCACGCCGAGGCCGAGAACCTGGCGCGCTTCGGACGGCACCTGCGGCCGTTCCGCCGGTTGTGGGTGCCGCAGCCGATCTGGGACTACAGCAGCCAGCGCGTGCTGACGATGGAGCTTGCCACCGGCGTGCGCGTGGATGCGATCTCCGGCGTACGCCGCACCGAGCAGGACATGGACCCGTTGGCGGCGGCGCTGATCCGCGGCTACCTGGACCAGATCTTCGTGCATGGCGAGATCCATGCAGACCCGCACCCGGGCAACCTGCGGGTGATGCCCGACGGCCGGCTGGCGATCTTCGACCTGGGCATGGTCGCGCACATGCCGCCGCGCCTGCGCGAGCGTCTGCTGAAGATCCTGTTCGCGGCGGTCGACGGCCGTGGCGAGGAAGTGGCCGATGACCTGATCAGTATCAGCACGCGGCTGGAGGCCTTCGATGAAGAGCGCTACCTGCGCGAAACCGGTCAGCTGATCGCGCGCTATGCGGCCAGTGGCAGCTTCTCCGAAGGCCGCGTGGTGCTGGACATGGTGCGCATCGCCACCGCCTGCGGCCTGCGCACGCCGCCGGAACTGAGCCTGCTCGGCAAGGCCCTGCTCAACCTGGAAACCGTGTGCCGGCTGCTGGCGCCAGAGCTGGACACGCGCCGCATCGTCGAGCGCCAGCTGCAGCACGTGATGCGTGCGCGCCTGAAGAAGTCGCTGTCTGCAGCCAACATCGCCAGCGAGGCGATGGAGCTGCAGCAGCTGCTGCGTGATGGGCCGCGCAAGCTGTCGGACATCATGGCGCTGCTGGCCGAGAACCGCCTGCAGATGAAGGTCACCGGCCTGGAAGAATCGCGGCTGATGGAGAACCTGCAGAAGATCGCCAACCGCGTGGCGGCCGGCATCATCAGCGCCGCATTGATCATGGCCGCCGCGATGATGATGAGGATCGACACCGGCTGGCACCTGTTCGGTTACCCGCTCATCGCCCTGATCCTGTTGTTCATCGGCGTGGTGCTCGGCCTGGGCATCGTAACCAGTGCATTGCTGTTCGACCGTCGTGCGCGGGCACGCGAAGAACGTGGGCATCGCTAGCGCATCGACGAAAACGCCCGTATTCATGCAGTTTTTAATGCAATCCAGCTACCCCTTTCACGCTCGTTTTACCTTCTGAGCGCGATTACGCGCGCGTCATTTCAACAAACATTTCAGTCAGGTTCGTGCATGCACTATCGGGTCATCGGCCTGTCACATGCATGTGCTTGCGGCAGCGCCGGTCGGATGGACACGCGTCGGTACGACGTCCATCACCACCACCCCGTCACTGCCGAAGCTGCCTATGCTCTGGATACTGCTGCTGTCGTTGTTGCTGTTGTGCTGGTTGTTCCTCGCGTCCGACAAGTGGGTGTGGTGGAAGGCCGGCGCGTTCTCGCTGCTGCTGCTGATGCTCAGCGCGTGGTGGCTGATCGACAAGCTGTCCGGTGATGGGCTCAATGCCGCCACCCTGTACCACCTCGGCGCCGACATGGAAGGTGCCGGTGTCTCCGACTTCAAGGGCTACATCGCCGGCTTCATCGTGTTGGCGCTGGTCTCGCTGCTGCCACTGTTCGCCACACGGGTGAAGCGCTGGCGCCGGCCCGGCCACGGTGGCGCGTTGTTCGCCGGTTTCGCGGCCGTGTGGGTGGCCACGATCATGATCAGCCCGCTGGCCCGTGACGGCCAGCGCCTGTACCAGCAGCTGCGCCCGGTCGACTTCGCCCGCATCGCCCCTGAGTACCAGGTGCCGACGCAGCCGCTGCAGCGCCCGCGCAACATCGTCTGGATCTACGGCGAAAGCCTGGAACGCACCTATCTGGACGAGGCCGTGTTTCCCGGCCTGATGCCCAACCTCAACCGCCTGGCGTCCGAGTCGCTGGACGTGCGTGGGCTGGCCTCGGCCGAAGGCAGCGGCTGGACCATCGCCGGCCTGGTGTCGTCGATGTGCGGCGTGCCGCTGACCACCTCGCAGGGCGATGAAAACAGCATGGACCGCATGGGCAGCTTCCTGCCCAAGGCGGTCTGCCTGGGCGACTACCTGAAGCAGCAGGGCTACACCAACCATTACCTGGGCGGTGCCAACGGCCAGTTCGCCGGCAAGGGCCAGTTCCTGGCCAGCCACGGTTTCGATGAAGTGCACGACCTGGCATGGTTCAAGCAGCAGAAGAAGATCGGCCGCATCCACTACTCGGCCTGGGGCGTGCACGACGACGTGCTGCTGGATACCGCCTACCAGCGCTTCGAGCAGCTCTCGCGTGCCGGTTCACCGTTCATGCTGACCACGTTGACCATGGACACCCACCACCCGGCGGGCCACCTGCCGGTATCGTGCAAGGGCGAGCGCTACCAGAGCCAGTACGGCAACATCAACATGCTCAACGCGCTCAAGTGCAGCGACCGGCTGATCTCGCAGCTGGTGCAGCGCATCCAGGCCAGCCCGTACGGCAAGGACACGCTGATCGTGATCGCCTCCGACCACCTGGCGATGCCCAACGATCTGACCCACATCCTGACCCGGCAGAAGCGCGAGAACCTGCTGCTGTTCCTGGGCGATGGCATTGCCCCGCAGCAGCTCAGCGCCGACGCCGGCACCACCCTGGATTCGGGTGCCACCCTGCTCAGCCTGCTGGACCCGAACCTGAAGACGATGGGCTTTGGCCGCTCGCTGATCGACAGCCAACGCGCACCCAGCGCCAGCGTGGCGGCCCGGCGCGATGGTGGCCGCGACTACCCGCAGTACCTGGCCTTCGCCCGCTCACTGTGGCTGGGCGAACCGACCCGCGAACTGAAGATCGATGGCGATGACCAGGTAGTAGTCGGCCTGCAGCACGTGCAGCCGCCGGTGCTGCTGGAGTACGACAAGGACTGGGGGCTGAAGTCGGTCTACCTGGAGAACACCTCGCGCCAGTTCGATGACGCGGATCCGGACAACACGCTGGCCTATGTTGATCGCTGCACCGCATTCGAGGACGGCTCGGCCGACGGCGACTGGTGTGCGCTGCTCGTCAACCGCGACAACGGCATCAAGCTGTACCGCGACAATGACCTGCGCGGCGGCATCGCGGTCGATGCACCGCTGGACGCATTCCAGGGCCCGCGCCCGAGCGTGCGCCAGGCGCACATGATCACCCAGAAGGGCCGCCGCACCCGTGCCGGCCAGTACATGCTGCAGCTGGTGGCGAGCACGCGCCCGGATCGCGGTTTCTGGATCGAGGCGGTGTCCTCGCAGCGCAAGGTGGTGCTGGCCCAGCAGTGGGTGCAGCCCGATGCCGACGGCAAGATCAACGTGTCGTTCGGGCTGGACCACGAAGTGGATGATCTGGAGATCCGCGCGTGGTTGAACCATGCCGAGAAGCTGGCGGTGGATACGTTCGCACTGGTGCCCTCGCGCGGCCGACCACGGGGATAGGGTTCTTTGCAGGGCTGCGCCCTGCACCCGCGGTAGTGCCGGCCGCTGGCCGGCAACCTCAGAAGCAACGGCAACAGCGTGCAATCCGTGGTTTGGCGGGGCGGTGTCGACCTTGGTCGACACACTCTGTCAGATATCGAAAATCAAGATGGGGTCAGATCCGTTTTCCTCCGGAAAACGGATCTGACCCCAAGAGCATTTCCGACAGATCGCGGGAAACTGTCGAAGCCGGGGTGGGTCCGGTTGCGGGAGTGTCCGCGGCATGGATGCCGCGGCCAAGCCCCCATGGGTGAGGGCGCTTTGCTTGCGAAGCACTGCTTCGCAAGCGCCCGAACGCACAGCCGCCAGCGGCTGGGCCGGCCTGGGGGTTTACGGCGTCTCCCGCAGCCGGACCCAACCCGCCACCTCACGGAATGCACGCTGTTGCTGTTGCTGTTACTTTGGCCTCGGCGGGTGCAGGGCGCAGCCCTGCCAAACCCTACCCCTTGGCCATTGCCTGCCACCACTGCGACAGCAGCTCCGGCCTGCGCAGGCGCTCGCGCCACCACCGCAGTGCCGCGCCGTCCTCGCCGGTGCGCCAGGCCAGCCAGAACGTTTCCTCCGGCTTGTGTTCCTCCACCTCGCGGATCACCAGCTGGCCACGCGCCACTGCAGCGCGCGCGCACGGCTCGGGCAGGAAGCCGAAGCCCACACCTTCGCATTGCAGCTTCAGTTTGCTGGCCATGTCAGGCACGGTCAGCATCTCCTGCCCCATCAACAGGCCCACCGTGCGCGGCAGCAACCGCCGCGCCGAATCAGAAACGGCGATCGCGCAGTGCTCGACCAGCTGCTCGCGACCGAGCACGCCCGGCACCTTGGCCAACGGATGATCCGGTGCGACCGCGAACACGAACTCCACCGTGCCCAGCGGCTCGACCACGTAACCACCGCCACTGGGCCCCTCGCCCGGCGCCCCGACCAGCAGGTCGGCGCGCCGGTCCAGCAGGGCCTCCCAGGTGCCGGACAGGGCCTCGCCGATCAGCCGCAGCCGGGTCGGCGCCTCGGCCTCACGAAACGCGGCGATGTCCGGGCCCAGCAGCCAGGTCGGGAACACCGAGTCCACCGCCAGGGTCAGTTCGGTCTCCCAGCCCGACGCCACCCGGCGCACCCGCAGCTCCAGCTCGCGGGCCGCACGCAGGAGATGGCGCCCCTCGTCCAGCAGGGCGCGTCCGGCCTCGGTCGGTTCGGCACGCGGGCCGACCCGGTCGAACAGCTGCACGCCCAGGTCCTCCTCCAGCTTGGCCACAGTGTAGGAAATGGTCGAGGGCACCTTGTGCAGCGCCTTGCCGGCGCCGGCAAAAGAGCCGCGGCGGTCGATGGCATCCAGGATCTGCAGGGCATCGAGGCTGAGCTTGAGCATTCGAATTTTTCGATGATGGCCGTCAAAACTATCCGTTTTTCAAACCCCGGGCGCAAGCGGATACTTCTCTCCAACGGGGAAACACGGCAACTACCGCCTCACCCCGCCCCATCGAAACCATCGAACAAGGAGATTCCATCATGCTGCAGATCCGCAAGAGCGCTACCCGTGGCCTGGCCGAGCATGGCTGGCTGTCCTCGCGCCATACCTTCTCCTTCGCCAACTACTACGACCCCCGCTACGTCAGCTTCGGCCCGCTGCGGGTGATCAACGAAGACAAGGTGATCGGCGGCCAGGGCTTCGGCACCCATAGCCACAGCAACATGGAGATCGTTTCCTATGTGCTGGGCGGCGCGCTGGAGCACAAGGACTCGATGGGCACCGGCTCGGTGCTGCGCTACGGCGACGTGCAGCGCATGAGTGCCGGCAGTGGTGTCAGCCACAGCGAATTCAACCACTCGGCCGACGAGACCGTGCACTTCCTGCAGATCTGGATCTTCCCGGACCGCGAGAACATCACGCCGTCCTACGAGGAGACCCACTTCGCCCCGGAGACCAAGCGCGGCCAGCTGCGCCTGATCGCTTCGCCGGACGGCGCCGACGGTTCGCTGCGCATCCACCAGGATGCCCGCATCTTCGCCACCATCCTCGATGGCGGCCAGAAGCTGCACCACGCGCTCGGCAATGGCCGTGGTGCCTATGTGCAGGTTGCCCGAGGCCAGCTGCAGGTCAATGGCATCACCCTGGAAGCCGGTGATGCACTGCAGGTCAGCGACGAAGCGCAGCTGACCCTGGAAAACGGCAACGACGCCGAAGTGCTGGTGTTCGACCTGCCGCTGTAACCACAACGCCCGCGATGCCGCAAAGCATCGCGGGCGCATTTCCGTAGAGCCGAGCCCACGCTCGGCTGCGGTGTGACAGCCAGCCGAGCGCGGGCTCGGCTCTACAGGACCCGCGTCAGAACCTGTACGTCATCGCCAGCCGCACATTGCGCGGCTCACCCCAGGTGTAGGTGCTGTACCAGCTGAAGATCGTGTAGTAGCGCTTGTCCAGCAGGTTGTTGACGTTGAGCGTCGCCGACAGGCGATCACTGAATTCATAACGCGCCATCGCATCCAGCAACCAATACGGTTGGGTGCGATGTACCACCTTGGCCTGCGTGGCCGGGTTGGTGATCTCGCCGAAGGTGGAATCCTGTCGTGCGGTGCGACGCGCCGCGCGGGCTCAGCCGCCGATGGCGGCGCAGGCCTCCAGGATCAGCGCGGTCACTTCCTTCGGCTGCGAGGCCAGCGAGGCATGGCTGGCATCCAGCTCCAGCAATCGCTTGGGCTGGATGCGCGTGGCCATGGCCTTCTGGTTGTCCGGCGCGATCATGCGGTCTTGGCGGGACAGCTGGTACCAGCTCGGCTTGTGCTTCCAGGCCGGATCGCTGACCGCATCACCGAAGGTGCTCGCCAACGGCGCCTTCTGGGTCACCGCCATCACCCGGCCCTCGTCGGCGCTCAGGTCCTGGCAGAAGCTCTCATGGAACCTGTCCGCACGCAGCCACAGGTAGCCATCGCTGTCGGGTGCCAAGTTCGGCGCTGCCTCCGGCAGGTGCTGCTGGGTGATGCCACCGGGGCTCTCGCCGGCATCAGGCGCGAAGGCAGCGATGTAGACCAGGCCCTTCACGTTGGGCTCGCTACCGGCCTGGCTGATCACCGCGCCGCCGTAGGAGTGGCCGACCAGCAGCACCGGCCCGTCGATCTGCCGGATCATTTTCCGGGTGCGTCCTGCGTCGTCGGCCAGCGAGGTAAGCGGCAGTTCCACCGCCTGCACACGGTCGTGGCCGTTGCGATGCAGTTCCAGGATCACCTTGGCCCAATGTGCGGCCCCGCCCCAGAATCCATGGACAAGGAGGATGGTCGGTGTCGTGCTCATGTACAGGTCTCCGGCAGCGGCCGGCGGGATGCCGACTGTGCAGCCACTGTCCGTGCGTGGCGTTAATCGCTGGTGACGCAATCGGGTCACTGCAATCGTATGCGTCGTTTGATGTCGTGCATGGCACTTGCCGACCTGGCCTGATAACGATTTCATGGAGCTCTCCCGGAGCTTCGCATCGCGCATGACGCCTTCATCCCCACGTGCCCAGCAGCACGCCACCCGTGCCGCCTTCTTCATTCCCGGCTTCGCCACCGCCGCGTGGGCGCCGATGGTGCCCTACGCAAAGGCCAAGGCCGGGCTGTCCGACGCCAGTCTCGGCGCCGTGCTGCTGTGCCTCGGGCTGGGTTCGTTGCTGGCGATGCCACTGGCAGGTGCGCTGACCGGGCGACTGGGATGCCGTCGGGTGATGGTGATCACCTGCGCGATGATGCTGGGCGCCCTGCCCTTGCTGGTGCTGGCACCCTCGCCCGTGGCGCTGGGCGCAGCGCTGTTCGTGTTCGGCGCCGGCGTCGGTGCATTGGATTGCGCGATGAACATGCAGGCCGTGGCGGTCGAGCGCGACGCCGGACGCGCGATGATGTCCGGCTTCCACGCCTTCTACAGCATCGGTGGATTCGTCGGCGCCGGCTGCATGACCGGGCTGCTGATCCTCGGCACGCCGCTGTGGCTGGCCGCGCTGCTTTCGGTGGCCGCGCTGCTGCTGGTTGCCGTGCTGTCGGCACCGCACTGGCGTCCGCAACGGATCCTGCACGAAGGCCCGCTATTGGCGCTGCCGCATGGCGTGGTCCTGTTCATCGGCGTGCTGGCCTTCGTGGTGTTCCTTGCCGAGGGCTCAATGCTGGACTGGAGTGCGGTGTTCCTGGCGGAAGTGCGGCAGGTACCGCGCGACCAGGCCGGGGCCGGCTTTGCGTTGTTCACCCTGGCGATGACCGCGATGCGCCTGTTCGGCGACGGCATCGTCGAGCGCCTCGGCCGGACCCGCACGCTGGTCATCGGCGGCATCACCGCTGCGGCGGGCTTTACCCTGGCCACGCTGGTGCCCTCGTTCCCGGTGGCGTTGGCCGGCTACGTACTGGTCGGGCTGGGCTGCGCCAACATCGTGCCGGCGCTGTTCTCGATGGCGGGCCAGCAGCGGGTGATGCCGGAGAGCATCGCCATCACCGCGGTGACCACACTGGGTTACGCCGGCATCCTCGCCGGTCCGGCAGCGATCGGCGCACTGGCGCATGCCACCAGCCTCGGTTTCGCCTTCCTGTGCGTGGCCGCGCTGCTGCTCGGCGTCGCGGCGTCTGCCCGCGCACTGGCACGACGCGTGGCCTGACAGAAAAAGGGGACGGAGGGGATTAAGTCGTTTCCCGCACACCTGGCCTGGAAACGACTTAATCCCCTCCGTCCCCTTTTTCTCAGCTGCGCGCCAGCCACTCAGCCTGGGCCGGCAGCTGCGGTGCCGGGCACGCGCTCTGCGGATGGTGCTCGTCGCGCGCCATCCAGTCATCGACCACGCCCGCCAGCAGGTCCAGCCGCAGCGGCAGGGTGATGTGGTCCTCGCCGCGCATTTCGATGTAGTGCGCGCGCGGATTGGCCTGGGCCAGTTCGCGGCCCTGGCTGACCGGAATGTGCTGGTCGCCCTGCCCGTGCAGCAACAGCACGCAGGCGCGGGTATCGGCCAACGCACGCGCGACGTCCACGCGGTCCAGATCGACGTCGATGCGGCGGCTGGCGGCGGCGATCACCTGGTTGATGTCCTGGCCGCCGTAGCGCCAGCGCGCGTACGACGCCACCGCCTGCGCCTTCAGGCCTTCCGGCTGGAGCCCCATCAGGTGCGGGATCATGGTGCGGATCGCCACGCCGGCATTGGCGAACGATTCCATCGCCACCACGCCTTCGACCTGGTCACCCAGCTTGTCGGCGGTGAACACCGCCGTGGCCGCACCATAGGACACACCGAACAGGTACAGGGGCCCGGTCACTTCGCCGCGCGCGCGCAGCTCGCCGATCACATCGACCACGTCATCCGACTCATAGGTGCCATAGCCGGACGGGCCGGTGCCGGACTGGCCATGGTTGCGCAGGTCGAGCGTGACCACGCGGTAGCCGGATTCGGCCAGCTGCAGCGACCATGGCAGCATCGAATCACCGTTCATCATCCACCCATGCAGCAGCACCACGGTGCCGCGCGGCGCCTGCGCGCGGAACGGCTGCGGCACGGCCAGGCTCAGGCCGGTATCCAGCGGCAGGCCGTTCTCGTGGCGCTGCGGCAGGTAGCGGTAACGCGCGCCGTAGTCGCCCGGATCGAATACGCGCCAGAAGATCGGCACGCCATCGCGGCCCGCCGCGAAGCCATGGCGGTTGGGCAGTTCGGCGATGGCCGCGGCGATGCGCGGACGATCGAGCAGGGTCGACACGCCGCCCGGCGCGATCAGCTGATCGGCGAGTGAGGTGGACGAGGCGTTGATCGAGGATGAGCATGCGGCCAGCCACAGGCCGGCGCACGCCAGCAACAACAGCAGCAGGCGCTTCATATCACGTCATAGGGGTGAATCAGACAGATTGGGACGGTAACGCCCAATAGACCGGCCATCTATCGCGCACGGATGACGGCTTGATGACAACGCAGGAACGATTCAGTTTGGTGTAAAAGCTGTATCCGTTCAGTCATTGATCCGGATCAATGAACGCGCGCCCGGGAGTGCCCACAGTGCCGCCATGCGCATCTCGTTCAAGCTCGCCATTGCCCTGGCCGCCACGGTGGCCGCCGCCTACGGCATCGCCCGCAGCACGCCCTACTGGTTCGCACCGCGACAGACCGCGCAGGTCGACATCCACGACCCAGCGCTGATCGCGCAGGGGCGCTACCTGGCACGTGCCGCCGACTGCGCGGCCTGCCACACCGCGCCGGGCGGCAAGCCGTTCGCCGGTGGCCTGGGCATGCAGACGCCGATGGGCACGATCTATTCGACCAACATCACCCCCGATCCGGACTCCGGCATTGGTGCCTACGACTACGCCGATTTCGAACGCGCGGTCCGCCGCGGCATCCGCCACGACGGCCAGCCGCTGTATCCGGCGATGCCGTATGCCTCGTACGTGATCGCCAGCGATGCCGAGATCAAGGCGCTGTATGCCTATTTCATGGGCTCGGTGCAGCCGGTGAAGCAAAGCAACGCCGACAGCACGATTCCATGGCCGGCCAACATGCGCTGGCCTTTGGCATGGTGGCAGCTGCTGTTCGCGCGCCCGCGCAGCTTCAACCCGGATCCGTCGCTGGATGTGGGCCAGCAGCGTGGCGCTGAGCTGGTTGAGGGCCTGGCCCACTGCGGCGCCTGTCATACACCACGTGGGCTGGCGTTCCAGGAGAAGGCGATGGCCGACGATGGCAGCCGCCAGTTCCTGTCCGGCTCGGTGCTGGAAGGCTGGTATGCGAAGAACCTGCGCAATGAATCGACCGGCCTGGCCAGCTGGAGCGAGGGCGAGATCGTCGACTTCCTGCGCACCGGGCGCACCGATCGATCGGCAGCCTTCGGTGGCATGGCCGACGTGGTCGAGCACAGCACGCAGTACCTGTCCGACGCTGACCTGCTGGCCATGGCGCGCTACCTGAAGCAGCTGCCGGCGCGTGAGGGACGCAGTGCGCAGTGGTCGCCTGGTACCGACACCACCACCGCCGCGCTGCGTAGTGGCGACTATCGCGTGGCCGGTTCGCTGGCCTATGCCGAGCACTGCCAGGCCTGCCACCGTGCCGACGGGCGCGGCATGCCACGCGTCTATCCGGCCCTGGCCGGCAACTCGATCGTGTTCGCCGACGACCCCAGTTCGCTGGTGCAGGTGACCCTGATCGGGGGTCGCACCCCGCATACCCCGCACGACCGCATGGCCTTCACCATGCCCGGCTTCGAGCAGCTGCCGAACGCGCAGCTGGCACAGATCCTGACCTTCATCCGCAGCAGCTGGGGCAACCAGGCCAGCGCGGTGAGCGAGGTCGAGGTGGCACGCATGCGCCGGGTGGTGCGTGACAAGCCGGTGCACTTCGTTCCGCAGGAGGCCGCACGATGAAGCGTTCGCGCAAACGTTCCCGCCTGCTGCTCGGTAGTGCGATCACCGTGGTGCTGCTGGCCGGTGCGGGCACCCTCGCCTATCGTCACCTGCACCCGGGCCTGGATGCCGCCGTAGCCAGTACGATCGATATCCTCGATGCACAGGGCAAGTTGGTCGCCCACTACCACGCGCCCAGTGCCGAGGAGATCGCCGGACTGGGCAATGCCGAATCGGTGATGCTCGGCCGGCGCATCCTCAACGAGACCGCGCGCCTGCTTCCGGACAACGTCGGCAACGATCTGAACTGCAATTCGTGCCACATGGCCGAGGGCAAGCGACCGTTCGGCAATCACTACTTCAATACCGGCGGCGGTGCCTATCCGCGCTACATGCCGCGCCCGGGCAAGGTGATCGGGCTGACCGAGCGCATCAATGGCTGCCTGCAGCGCTCGATGAACGGCAAGCCGCTGCCGAAGGACGCACCGCAGATGCGCGCGATGCTCGACTACATGGCGTGGCTGAGCAGCCCGGTGCCAGAGGGTGCAAAAGTGGCCGCGCCCAGTGAGGGCCCCATCGACAGCACGCTGACTCCGGACCCGGTCCGCGGCCAGGCGCTGTATGCCGTGCAGTGCGCCGCCTGCCATGGCGACAACGGCGAAGGCCGACGCGATGCCAGCGGCGACATCGCCTTCCCGCCGCTGTGGGGCGACCACAGCTTCAACATCGGTGCCGGCATGGCGCGCCTGTACAAGGCGGCCGGTTTCATCAAGCACAACATGCCACCGGCAGTGACCCGCGCACCGCCGCTGGGGCAGCAGGTGATGCCGGACCAGGATGCGGTGGACATCGCCGGCTATTTCATCAACCAGCCGCGGCCGGACTTCGCCAACAAGGGCAAGGACTGGCCGCGTGACCCGAAGCCCAAGGACGCACGGTACTGAAGCAGGCGGCGGGTGCCGGCCGTCGCACAACACGATTCCTGCATCGCCACGTCATGCCGATGTCATTGGCGCTGCCGACACTCCGGGGCTTCCCTCCTCTGAAGGTCCGGTCTCGATGCGAACGTCTGCGCGCTTTCCCCGTGTCTCGCTGCTTGCCCTGCTGATCGCTCCCGCACTGGACGCCCTGGCCGAAGCACCGCAGGGCGATGCCGCTGAAGCGCGCAGCAGTGGGGCCCGCACCCTCGACCAGGTGCAGGTGATCGGCCAGGCCACCAGCTATGCCAAGACTTCCGTGCGTGCGGAAACGCTGAACCGGCAGACCGTGATGAGCAGCGTCAACGACGCGCTCAACGAAGTGCCCGGCGTGGTGGTCAGCGAGGCCGATGCCACCGGCTCGTCGGTGTGGGGCACGCAGATCAGCATGCGTGGCTTCGTCACCAACCGTGATACCCAGCAGATCGGCACCACCATCGACGGCCTGCCCAATGGTGGCTCGGGTTACGGCGGCGGCTCGCTGGCCAACCGCTACATCGACACCCTCGACCTGGAAACGGTGGAAGTCAGCCAAGGCACTGCCGATATCTCCTCGCGCTCGAACGAGGCCCTGGGCGGCACGCTCAACTTCCTCACCAGCGATCCGCTGCAGGACAGCCGCCTGCGCTTCGTGGTCGGCGCCGGTGACAACGAGGCACGCAAGTACTACGTGCGCTACGACACCGGCCTGCTCGGCGGCCACACCCGCGCCTGGGTCAGTGCCTCGTCGGCGCGCGTGCATGACTGGATCGATGGCAGCGGCAAGACCAGCAATGACCACATCGCCGGCAAGTTCATCACCGAACTGGATCGCTGGACCCTGACCGGCTACCTGTCCTACAACGATGCGGACGAGCCGGAGTACACCAGCGTCTCACCGAAGGGCTTCGCGACCAATCCGGATCGCGACAACCTGGTCGGTACCCTCACCGGCATTCCCTACCTGGACCAGAACTACCGTTCCGGCTCGCGTGCGCTGCGCGAGAACACCTTCGGCTACCTGCGCGCGGCCTTCGACGGTGGCAACGGCTTCAAGGCCTCGGTGGCCGCCTACGGGCACCGCATGCAAGGCCGCGGCGACTGGCTGCCACCGTACCTGGCGCAGGTCAGCGATGACGGAGCCGGTCGCCCGGAGTCGGAATACCTCGGTGGCAAGACCGTGTACGGCGGCAGCAACCGTGGCCAGATTTTCTTCGTCAATCCCGATGGCAGTGCAGCGCAGCGCCTGGCCAGCTGCAGCCCGCGCCTGGGCTTCACCGCCGAGTACGATCCGAACTGCTACGCCGGCAACGTGCTGGGCGCGCAGTCGTATCGCCACACCCACTACGACAACGACCGCATGGGCGTTACCGCCGACGTCGAATGGCGCCAGACTTTCGGCGCAGTCGACAACACGATCCGCGGCGGCCTGTGGGTGGAGAAGCTGGACCGTTCGGCACGCCGCGACTGGCATCGCCTGCTCAACGTCGGCCAGGACATCGCCTTCGACCACCAGCCGTACTGGGTACAGTTCGAGGACAAGTACAAGGTCGACGAACAGATGTACTACGTCGAGGACGTGGCCCGCTTCGGCCCGTTCAGCGCGCGCCTCGGCGTGAAGCAGTTCTTCGTGGACCAGTCGCGCCGCCGCGTGATCGGTGCCAGCGAGCACGTCACATCCGACTCCAGGTCCGATCCGCTGCTGTCCACCGGCTTCACCTGGGCGCCCGGCGTGGAAGGCATGGAGCTGTTCGCGGGCTTCTCGCAGAACTTCGCCGCCATCCCCTCCGGCGTGCTCGGCGAGACCGACCCGCAGCGCTTCCGCAACGTCGAGCCGGAGACCGCCGACAACATTGAAATGGGCATGCGCATCAGCCGCTGGCCCCTGACCGCCTCGGTCACGCTGTACAACATCAAGTTCGACAACCGCATCGTCTACCTGCCGGCCGGCTTCGTCAGCGGCATCGACTACCTGGGCGAGACCGACGGCGTCTACGAGAACTTCGGCGGCGTGGAAAGCAACGGCCTGGAAGCGGCGTTCGGTTACGGTTGGGACAACGGCTGGCGCCTCAACGCCGCCTACACCTACAACCGCTCCAAGTACCTGGGCAGCGGTGATGCCGCGCGCGATACCCAGCTGGGCATCGTCGACGGCGCCAAGGTGATCGGCCAGCCCGAACAGACCCTCGTACTCTCGGCGGACTGGCAGGGCGAGAACTGGAACTTCGGCCTGTCCGGCCGTTACCTGGGCACCCGCTACCTCGACGCCGCCAACGTCAACAAGCTGCCCTCGGCCACCGTGTTCAACGCGAACATCGGCTTCGACCTGCAGGGCCTGTCGCCGCGCCTGAAGGGCATGGGTGCCAACCTGGTGGTGAGCAACCTCACCGACAAGCGGTATCTTGCGGGGGTGGACGGCCGCGACAACGCCTTCATCGGCGCTCCGCGCACCGTCGGCATCTCCTTCCGTGTGGACCTGTGAGTGAGCCCGTGACCGATATCGGCCGACGCCGGTTGTTGCAGGCCGGCGTTGCCGCCGGCCTTTCCCCGCTGCTGCCCAGCATCGCCCGGGCCGCCGCGATCGCCCCCGCCGCGCAAACCCGCAGCCTGGAAGACCTGCAGCACATCGTGGTGTTCATGCAGGAGAACCGTTCGTTCGACCACTACTTCGGCACGCTGCCGGGCGTGCGGGGTTTCGGCGATCGCTTCGTCGCTCCGGCGCAGGCACTGCAGGCCGGCGCCCGCGCGCGCAGCCTGTGGCTGCAGCCCGATGCCAGCGGCAAGCGCGCGATCGCGCCGTTCCCGCTGGATACCGCCGCGCACTTCGGCTACATGCGCGTGGAAGGCACGCCGCACACCTGGCCGGATGCACAGCGGGCCTGGGACCACGGACGCATGGGGCAATGGCCGAAAGCCAAGCAGAACCACTCGATGGGCTACTTCCAGCGCAGCGACCTGCCCTTCCAGTTCGCCCTGGCCGATGCCTTCACCATCTGTGACGCCTACCACTGCGCGATGCAGGCCGGAACCAACCCGAACCGGGTGTTCCTGTGGACCGGCCACAACGATGCTGCCGCCCGCGCCGGCGGCCCGGTGATCGCCAACTCGCACGACAACTTCCCCGAGCACGGCGGGCATCCTGCGTCGTACCGCTGGGCCAGCTATGTCGAACGCCTGCAGAAGGCGGGGGTATCCTGGCAGATCTACCAGGACATGGCCGACAACTTCACCGACAACCCGCTGGCCGGCTTCGAGGCGTTCCGCCAGGCCTACCGCGCTGCGCCGGGGCATGACCCGCAGCTACGCGCACGCGGGGTCAGCACGCGTGGCCTGGCGCAGCTGCGCCAGGACGTCATCGACGGACGCCTGCCGCAGGTCAGCTTCATCATCGCCGACGCGGCCGGCAGCGAGCATCCCGGCCCCTCCAGCCCGGCCCAGGGCGCGGCCTATACCGCACGCGTGCTGGATGCACTGACCGCCGATCCGCAGGTGTGGAGCCGCACCGCCCTGCTGCTGATGTTCGACGAGAACGACGGTTTCTTCGACCACATGCCACCACCGGCACCGCCTTCGCCGGTGGACGGTGGCTGGGCGGGTGCGTCCTCGGTCAGCACTGAAGGCGAGTACCACCGCCATCCGGCACCGGGAGATGAGAAGTACGACTTCGCTGAACTGCGCGGCCGCCCGTATGGACTGGGCCCGCGCGTGCCGCTGTACGTGATCTCGCCCTGGAGCCGCGGTGGCTGGGTCGATTCGCAGGTGTACGACCACACCTCGGTCATTCGACTGATCGAACGCCGCTTTGGTGTGCCCGCGCCGGACATCTCGCCGTGGCGCCGCGCGGTCTGCGGCGACCTCAGCACTGCGTTCGACTTTGCCCAGCGCGATACCCGCCCGTTCGTCCGCGGCCTGCCCGACGTGAGCGCGGTGGCCGCACGCGCCGCTGCTTTGCCGGGGCGCACCGTGCCCGCGCTGCCAGAGGGGCTGAAGCCAGCGAAACAGGAAAGCGGTGTACGCCCGGCGCGCGCCCTTCCCTATCGACCGCAGGCATCGATTGCTGCGGTCGACGTCGCGGGCGTTGACCTGGCGTTGTCCTGCGAGGGCGCAGCGGCAGTGCTGCATGTCTACGATCGGCTGCGGCTGGAGGCGGTGCCGCGCCGTTACACGCTGCTGCCGGGCATGCCGCTGCGCGAGCGTTGGCCGCTGGACGCCCAGGGCCGCTATGACCTGTGGCTGCTCGGTCCGAACGGCTTCCACCGCCACTTCCAGGGTGCGGCCAAGGCTCCTGCCGTGCAGGCTTCAATTGATCGCGCGGATGGCCAGCTGCGGCTGCACCTGCGCAATCTGGGTGACAGTGCACAGCAGGTGCGCGTGCATGGCGGCGCCTATGCAGGACACATGCCCGAACAGACATTGGCGCTGCCCGCACATGCGCAGACTTCATTGGCGTGGGATGCAACGCCTACCGCCGGCTGGTATGACCTGCGCATCAGCGCGGGTGGGAGTGTGCTGCGTTTGGCCGGCCGCGCCGAGGATGGTCGCCCCGGCACCAGTGACCCGGCGATGGGCACCGAACCGCTGCGGTTCGAGCACGATTGAAGAATCCCTAAAGAGCCGAGCCCATGCTCGGCTGCTTTCGCCCCGGTCGCATTGCCCCGAAAGAAGCAGCCGAGCGTGGGCTCGGCTCTACAGCGCAGACCGCTAGATTCAGGCCTCCTGCAGCCCCGGCCGGCCGTGCTCCACCGCGTAGCGCTTCCAGCTCTGCACGGTACCGTTCGGTCGCATCACCGTATCCAGCGTCTTCATGTCGCCGATCCACGCATCAGGGGTGACATCGCACAGCACATAGCCACGCTTGTCGGTGGTCGCCTTCAGATTGGGGCTGTGCGCAAGCTGGTTGCGGGCGTAAGCGTCCATGCCCTGGCCATCGGCCCCCGAAGTGATCGAAGTGGCAAGGAACTCGCTGGAGACCACGCCCGAATCACGATGGTCCTGCACCAGGTCGCTGGCGTAATGCCGGTGCGCGTCGCCACAGGCGGTCACCACGTTGCCGAAGCCGACCTTCTGGATGTGGTCGAGCAGGCGCCGGCGGCTGTCCAGGTAACCCGACCATTGGTCATCGGACGACTGCACCACGCCGTCCTTCTCGCGCATGTAGTTGCCCAGCGCTACCTGGTGGGCGATGGTGTGCCAACGCGGTGCGGCATCGGCCAGGCCATCGAACAGCCAGCGCTCCTGCTTCGCACCGACAATGCTGCGCTCCGGCGATTCCACGTCCTCACGCAGCGCCATGTTCACCTGCTTGCTGCGGTACTGGCGTGTGTCGAGCAGGTGCAGGTCCATCAGCGTTCCGTAGCGTGCGCGCCGGTACAGCTGCATGTGGCCATCGCGCGGGAATGCCGAACGGCGCAGCGGCATGTTCTCGTAGTAGGCCTGGAACGCCTGTGCGCGCCGCAGCAGGAACACTTCGCTGGGCGTATCGTCCTGGTCTTCGGCGCCGGCCCAGTTGTTGTCCACTTCATGGTCATCGAAAGTGACGAACCACGGTGCCGACGCATGCGCGGCCTGCAGGTCGGCATCGCTCTTGTACTGGGCGTAGCGGCGGCGGTAATCATCCAGCGTGTAGGTCTGCGGGCCGACGTGGTTGCGCAGGTTGGTGAACGGCTGGCCGTTCATCTTCCGCAGGCCAGGCTGGCTTTCACCTTCGTAGATGTAATCACCGTAGTGGAAGACGAAATCCAGCGGCTCCTCGGCGATGCGCCGCCACGCGGTGTAGTGGCCTTCTTCGTAGTGCTGGCAGCCGGCCACCACAAAGCGCACGCGATCCACCGCTGCCGCGGCTGCCGGCAGCGTGCGGGTACAACCGACTGCACTGGCGTGGCCACCCACGGTAAAGCGGTACCAGTAGGGCCGTCCGGGCGCCAATCCTTCCAGTTCCACGTGCACCGCGTGCCCGAGTTCGGGATGCGCGAGCGCCGAACCCTGGCGTACCACCTTGCGCATGCCTTCGTCCGCTGCCAGCTGCCATTCGACCACCATCGGCCGGGTCGGCATGCCACCGCCGAACACCAGCGGCTCGGTCGCCAGCCGCGTCCACAGCACCATGCCGTCGGCCGTGGGATCACCCGAGGCAACGCCCAGGGTGAAGGGCGTGCTGGCAAAGCGCGGCTTGGCCAGCAGGTTGCGCGGGTTCAGCGTGGTGGCATCGGCCTGCGCGGCCAGCGCGCGTGCCGTGCCCATCCAGGCGCCGGCAGCGGACAGGCCGGCCAGGGCCAGGAATCGCCTGCGATTGATCGTCTCCACGGCTGTGCCCTCAGTTGTAGATGATGTGGAAGTAGAAGAAGCGGCCGTAGTCGTCGATCTCGGTACGGAAGCGCCCGTTCGGGCCGGTGCTGTAGGTCGGCTGGGTGTTGAACAGGTTCTTGGCTTCGTACTTCAGCGTCACGTGCCTGCTGACCTTGTGGCTGAAGGCCATGTTGAAGGTCATGTACGGGTCGTAATACGAATCCAGCCACTGGGTGTCGCCGAAGTCGACCAGCATCCGGCTGCGGTAGGTTCCGGACAGGCGCAGTTGCGAGTTCTTCCACGGCATGCGCCAGATCACCGAACCATTGAGCGACCAGTCCGGCTGGTACAGCAGCCGGTCCAGGCGTCGCTCGGTGCCATCGGTGATGCGGTAGTTGGTCCTGCCTTCCAGCCGCGTGGCGTTGAAGTACATGTCGAAGCGCTGGCGGCCCCATTGCAGGTTGCGGTTGGCCACCGCGAACTCGACGCCGCGCAGCCTGGACTCATCGGTGTTCATCGGTTGGGTCACCCGGTAACGGGTATCGCCCACGTTCTCGAAGGTGGTCAGGGTGTAGATGTCGTCCTTGATTACCTTGTCGAACAACGCCACCGAGACCAGGCCGTTGTTGCCGTTGAAGTACAGGTCCCATGCAAGGTCGATGTTGGTGGAACGGCGCGGCTGCAGGTTCGCATTGCCCTGCTTGATGGTGCAGAAGCCCCTGCCCTCCTCGTCATCGCCACAGCTGGTGCTGGTGGCCTGGGCAATGTTGCTCGGCGTCGGCCGGCCCAGCGTGCGGCTGGCGGAGAAGCGCAGGCGCTGGTCCTCGCTCAGCTTGAACGTCGCATTCAACGAGGGCAACAGGTTGTTGTAGCCACCGCTCGTGTTGCGGAAGGCGGAGGTATAGGTGGTGCCGCCATCATTACTGAACGGGCTGTAGGCATCGAAGCGGGTGTGGTCATAGCGCAGGCCACCGATCAGCAGCAGCCGGTCCCAGGCGTAGTGCGCGGACACGTACGCATTGGTGATGTCCTCCACGTACTTGTAGTCACTGGTGAAGTTGGCATTCGGATACGCCGCATTGTTGTTGCCCAGTTTCGGTAGCAGTTCCTCGTTCCACTTGCGGTTGTCAATCAGCGGGAAGCCCGGCACGCTGCCCAGCAGCGTCGATCCCGGATACAGGTAATCGTTGAGCGTGGCGCTGCTCTTGAAGTAGTCGAAGTCGATGTCCTGCCAGATCTTCAGGTGGCGGTATTCGGCGCCGGTGGCCAGGCCGAAGCCACGCGCATCGGCGTCGATGTTGTAGCTGAAGTCGGCGCGCAGGTTGTCGATGCTCTCCTTGGCATCGCGCGGGGAGACATAGGCCTGCGCCGGATTGAGCTTGAACGCCGAGCTGGTCAACAGGCTGGAATCGGACACCGCTACCGCGTTGGGGAAACCGTGGCTGTCGTTCTCGTAGTCGACGAACAGGCTGCTTGGGTAGGCGCGCACACCCCAGTAGACCTGGTTGTTGTGGAAAGTCTCTTCGGTATGGCCGCCACGCAGGCTCAGCCGCGAACGGTCGCCGATGTCCCAGTTGAAGCTGGCGATGGCGCCACGGTTGCTGCGGTCCCAGCGGTCGTGGCGGTTCTTGATGTAGATGCTGTTGATCTGGGTGGTGCCGCTGTCCTCGGTCTGGTTGCGGATCGGAAACTTGGCGTTGCCGTACAGATCGGTCTTGTTCATCGTCGAGTTCTCGTAGAACCGGTACGAGTACAGCAGCAGCGATGCGTAGAACGGATCGTCCGACGGCTTCCATTCCAGCTTGGCCGAGCCGCCGAAGTTGGTGATGAAGTTGGTGTAGGTGCCGGTGCTGAAATTGCCGGGCGCACGCAGCCCGTTCCAACCCTTGGCCTCATCCGGCCCGGTGGTGCCGTCGGTGAGGTACTTGCCGGCGTCGTTGTAGTAGTAGTTCGACTCCACCCAGCGCTTGACGCTGTTGCGCGAACGCTGCTCATAGCGTGCCACCGCAACGATGCCGAACTCCTGCCCGGCGCCGAACTGGTTGGAGAACACCATCTTGGCGCTCTTGCCGAAGTGGCCCAGGGTTTCGTGGTTGCCGCCAGCGCTGCGCTCGACGTTGGTCTCGGCCGTGGAATAGATACCTGCCACGTCGGCAAACACGTACTTGCCGGACCGGTCGAAGGCACTGCGGCTGATGATGTCGATCACGCCGCCGATCGCATCCGGTGCCTGCTCCGCACTGAAGCTCTTGTAGATGTCGGTACGGGTGCCGATGTCGCTGGGAATCAGCTGCAGGTTGTTCATGCGTTCGCCGGAGCCACTGCCACCCACGCTGGCAATCGCGATGCCATCGATGGTGGTGTAGTTGAGATTGGCCTGTACGCCGCGCACCGTCACGTAACGTGGCTCGCCGGCATCCTCCACCGCACTCAGGCCTGGAGCGGCCATCAGGCTCTCGGCCAGGGTCTCGTCGCCGTAGCTGTCCATTTCGTCGTAGACCACCGAATCCTTGATCACCGGTGAGGTCTTCTTCTGGTCGATCACCTCGTGCGCGGCAATCACCTTCACCGTGTCCAGGGTCGGCGCCACCACCGCCTCGGCCTCGCGCGGCTTCGGTGCTCCGGGGTTCGGCGCGTTGCGTACCGGTGCCGGATCGATGGCGATGACATTGCCATCCACCACGGTGTAGCCCAGACCGGTACCGGCCAGCAGTGCATCCAGCGCCTGCCTGACGGTGGCACCGCGCGGCACCGCACCGGCCATGCGGGCATCGCCATCGGCCGAGTACAGGAACTGCACCCCGGAACTGCGTGACAACTGCTCCAGTGCACGCGCCAACGGCTGTGCCGCGATCGGCGTGGACACACGCGCCTCCAGGCCATCGGCGGCGGCGGCGAAGGCCAATGGCATGCTGCCGGGAGACAGGGCGAGGATGATCGACAGGTAGAGCGTGTTGCGCATCACGGGTCCTTGGAAGAGAGAAGGCAGCAGGCGCCGCTGCGCGGATCGGCAGCGGCTTCTCCCAAGTAAGAGCCCGCATCCACCAAAGTGGAGAACGCGGATTCAATGAATTTTTTCTGACAGTCCACGGCCACCTCGGCCTCAGCGGCTGCCAACCCGCACTGTGTCGCCCTCGCGGCTCACCACGAAGCGCGGGTCACGTTCGAGGAAGGCCTGCAGCGCACCGATGCGATGCGCATCGAGGCTGCCGGACAACCGTGCCGATGCCGCGCCCTCGTCCAGCACGCGCACCTGCACCTGGTTGTGCCGGTTGAAGGCAGCAGCCACTTCGTCCAAGCGTTCGTCAAGGAAGGACACTTTGCGCTGCTGCCAGTCCAGCAGCATCGACAGTGGCATGTCCAAGGACTCCACCGCATGGCTGCGCGCGTCGACCTGCACCACCCGGCCCTGCCCCAACTGGGCCAGGCGGCGGGCACCCGCGCCTTGGCTCCAGACCTCGACCTCGCCGGAAACCACACCGATGCGCGTGCTCTGCAGGCGTCGCGACACGTCGAAGACTGTGCCGATGTCCCGGATCTCCAGGCCGTTCACCTGCACCTGGAACGGGCGGCGGTCGCGTGCGATGTCGAACGTCGCCTCGCCCTGCAGCAGTTCCGCCTTGCGACTGAACCAGCCCATGCGTACCCGCAGGCGGCTGTCCGCGTTGAGCCGCACCTGTGTCCGGTCAGGCAGCACCAGGTCACGCAGTTCACCGTGGTCGGCGCTGTACAGCTGTTCGGTGGGCATCAGCTGCGGAACCAGGCCCACGCCGAGCAGGGCGATGCAGGCTGCGGCAGCCATCACCCACCCGCGCGTGCGGCGGCGCAGCGGCGCGGCGTGCGGCGCGGCGGGGGCACTATCGAACAGAGGCACCACTTTGGCGGCCGCCTGCCGTGGCGGCGCCGGCGCCTCTTCCGGCAACGGCGATTGCAGTGCCTCGCCGACCTGCCGGTGCAGCGCGAGGGCGTGCATATAGGCGCGCACGTGCTCGGGCGAGCGCTTCATCCAGTCCAGGAACGCAATCCGCTCGGCATCGTCCAGCACTCCCTCGCGATTGCGCAGAAACCAGTCCATTGCCTCGCAGGCGACCGTGTCGTCGGCCATGGGCGATGCGTTCCGGTTCATGCGTGCTCCCTGGCGCCCAGCGCCTTCCTGCAGGCCTCCAGACCCTTGCCGATGTGCTTGCGCACCATGTGCACCGACACCTGCAACTGCTGGCTGACTGCCGGGCAGTCCAGCCCGTCGCGGTAATGCAGCTCCATCACCCGTCGCGTGGTCGCCGGCAGACGTGCGATGGTGCTGCGGATATCGTTCCAGCGCTGCGCGCGCTCGAACTCGCCCTCGATGTCTTCTTCGCTTTTCAGCACTTCGGCCAGCTGATCCACGTCTTCCAGCGGCGGCAGCGACAAACGCGCGCGCGCGTGCTCGCGTGCCAGGTTGGCCGCGACCGTGAACAGGTAGGCCTCCGGGTTCTCGATCGCTGCGGCATTCTCGCCGGTGGCCCGCAGCAGCCGCAGGTACACCTCCTGCGCCAGGTCCTCGGCGTCTTCGCTGGCAGAACCGCGACGCAGGAAGAAGCCACGCAGCAGCCGTCGGCGCAGCGCGTAGCTCTTCTCCCAGATCCTCACGCTGTTCACGGCCGGCCAACACCCCGAGGCTGGAAAGCCCCGCAGGGTGACGGCCATCGATGACAGTGGCGTTGCAGCAGGCGGCCATGCCAGGCACTCTCCGCCCGGCACATTCGCCCATGATACGGCGCACCCTGCCAACCCTTGCTTGCCAGAGATCCAAGCCAGGCCCGCCTATCGAAGCCGCGGGGCCGGGCCTACGCTTGCCTCCCCGGTGGCCGCGACGGTCGCCCTTCGCGTCACGGCCCCGCCATTGCGACCCCGCTCCAGTGCTGTGCGCCCTGCCGGTGTTGTCGCCCAGGCAGAGCCGGCGCCCTCTGGAGACAGTCATGAACCAAGCCCTGACCCCCTTCGATACCGACCCGCTGGAAACGCGGGAGTGGCGTGAATCGCTGGAGGCGGTGATGCAGGCCGGTGGCCGGCCACGCGCGCATTACCTGATCGACCAGCTCAGCGAGCTGGATGCGCAGCGGCACGGGGACCTGCATGCGCGCGCGTGGACCGCCTACGTCAACACCATCCCGCCGGAGCGCCAGCCGGCCTACCCGGGCGACCTGGCCATCGAGCGCCGCCTGAACGCGATGATCCGCTGGAATGCGATGGTGATGGTGCTGCGCGCCGGCAAGCACTCCAACGTCGGCGGCCACATCGCCACCTACCAGTCGGCGGCGGTGCTGTACGACGTGGGCTTCGACCACTTCTTCCGTGGCCGTACCGACACCTTTGACGGCGACATGATCTACATCCAGGGCCATTCCGCGCCGGGCATCTATGGCCGTGCGTACGTGGAAGGGCGCATCGATCCGGCACGGATGGACAACTTCCGCCGCGAAGCCGGTCGTGACGGCCTGTCTTCGTATCCACACCCGCGCCTGATGCCGGAGTTCTGGCAGTTCCCCACCGTGTCGATGGGGTTGGGCCCGCTGACCGCCGCCTACCAGGCGCGCTACATGCGTTACCTCGAGTACCGCGGCCTGAAGCAGCACCAGGACCGCAAGGTCTGGGCCTTCCTCGGCGACGGCGAGATGGACCAGCCCGAATCGCTGGCGGCGATTTCGCTGGCCGGCCGCGAGCGGCTGGACAACATCGTATTCGTGGTCAACTGCAACCTGCAGCGCCTGGACGGTCCGGTGCGCGGCAACGCCAAGGTCATCCAGGAACTGGAAGGCACGTTCCGCGCGGCCGGCTGGAACGTGATCAAGCTGATCTGGGGCAGTGGCTGGGACGACCTGCTGGCCCGCGACCATAGCGGCCTGCTGCGCCAGCGCATGATGGAATGCGTGGATGGCGACTACCAGACCTTCAAGTCGCAGAGCGGTGCTTACGTGCGCGAGCATTTCTTCGGCCGTTACCCCGAGCTGCTGGAGCTGGTCGCGCACATGAGCGATGACGACATCTGGGCGCTGGCACGTGGTGGCCACGATCCGCAGAAGGTGTACGCCGCCTACCAGCAGGCGGTGAACACCCGCGGCCGGCCGACGGTGATCCTGGCCAAGACGGTCAAGGGTTTCGGCATGGGCGAAGCCGGCGAAGGCCAGAACATCAACCACCAGCTGAAGAAGATGAGCGCCGATGCAGTACGCGCCTTCCGCGACCGCTTCAACCTGCCGGTCAGCGACGAGCAGCTGGAGGAGATGCCCTATCTGCGTCCGGAACCGGGCAGCGCCGAGGCCGCCTACTTCGCCGAACGCCGCCGCATCCAGGGTGGGCAGCTGCCGGCGCGCCTGGCCAAGGTGGATCCGCTGCCGCTGCCGCCGCTGTCGATCTTCAACACCCAGCTGCAGGGCAGTGGCGATCGCGGCCAGTCCACCACCATGGGCTTCGTGCGCATCCTCACCAGCCTGCTGAAGGACCCGGATCTGGGCAAGCTGGTGATTCCGATCGTGCCCGATGAATCGCGCACCTTCGGCATGGAAGGCCTGTTCCGCCAGATCGGCATCCACTCCTACCTGGGCCAGCTGTACACCCCGCAGGATGCCGGCCAGCTGAGCTATTACAAGGAAGCCAAGGACGGTCAGATCCTGCAGGAAGGCATCAACGAATCCGGTGCGATCTGTTCATGGATCGCCGCCGGCACCGCCTACAGCAACCACGGCCTGGCCACGATTCCGTTCTACATCTTCTATTCGATGTTTGGCCTGCAGCGCGTCGGTGACCTGGCCTGGGCCGCTGCCGACGCGCGTACCCGCGGCTTCCTGCTCGGTGCCACGTCGGGCCGCACCACGCTGATGGGCGAAGGCCTGCAGCACGATGACGGCCACAGCCACGTGCTGTCGTCGGTGATCCCGAGCTGCGTGTCCTACGACCCGACCTACAACTACGAACTGGCGGTGATCATCCACGACGGCCTGCGCCGCATGTATGTCGACCAGGAAGACATCTACTACTACATCACCGTACTCAACGAGAACTACCCGCAGCCGGCACTGCCCGAAGGCACCGAAGCCGGCATCCTGAAGGGCCTGTACCTGCTGCATCCGGCAGCCGCCGACAACGCCTTGCAGCCACGCGTGCAGCTGATGGGCAGCGGCTCGATCCTGCGCGAAGTGGAAGCCGCGGCAGACCTGCTGCAGCAGGACTTCGGCATCGCCAGCGATGTGTGGAGCGCGACCAGCCTGACCGAACTGCGCCGCGACGGGCTGTCCGCCGAGCGCTGGAACCTGCTGCATCCGGCCGAAGAACCGCGCGTGCCCTACGTGCAGCAGTGTCTGCAGGGTCATGAAGGCCCGGTGGTGGTGGCCACCGACTACATGAAGATCGTCGGCGACCAGATCCGTCCCTTCATCAACGACCGCCGCTTCACCGCATTGGGGACCGATGGCTTCGGCCGTTCCGACACGCGTGAATCGCTGCGCACGTTCTTCGAAGTGGATCGCCACTTCATCGTACTGGCGGCCCTGAAGTCGCTGGCCGACGAAGGCCGCATCGAACGCTCGCGGATGCAGGACGCGATCGACAAGTACGGCATCGACACCGGCAAGCGCGATCCGGCCGCCGCCGTGTAGGGCCGTTGCATTCACCACGCCTGTCCTGCGGGCGTGGTGAATGCAGCATCGCTACGGCATGCGCTTGAACAGGTTGGTCTGCAGGATCGGCGTACCGTCATGACCGTAGAACGCCTTGGTCTCGGTCATCGTCGCCTGGTCATCCGCCACGGTGTAGATGCGGGTGGAGGCCGGCGTGCCATGGTCCACCAGCTGCATCACCAGCGTGTTCGGCGCAGGCAGTTTCAGGTTGGCCTTGTCCGCGCCATAGGTGCCGGACAGGGCGCCGGGCGTGCCATCCAGGGCCAGCGTGCCGTCCGATTTCATGGTCTTGCCGTCGTGCAGGACGATGTCCACGTGCGAGCTCCAGCGGCCACCACCGGCGTCCTTGAACTCGAGCACCACGTGCTTCGGGCGCTGCGCTTCGGGTAGCGCAGACGTGGCGATATCCAGCGACCAGCGCCCCAGCAGGGGGGAAGGCGAAGTCTCCACTGCCAGCGCCGGAACGGCGGGGAGTGAAAGCGCAGACAACAACACAGCGGACAACAGCTTCATACGTTGCTCCGTTCCAGTGAAGAAGATTCTGCGTGACGCGTTGTGGGGCGCAGCGCCTCGGATCGTGCACAGCATCGGCGCCCGGCGCAAGGCGGGGCGCTGAACACGCGGCAACCTCATTCGCGCCCCCGCGATTTCGGTCTGGCGGCAAGGTCTCATCCGTCCTTGCCGATACAAAGAGTTACGTTATAACATTTCACTTCGCCTTCACGAGTCCTGCCATGCGTCGCCACCTGCTTGCTGCTGCCATTCTGTTCGCCGTCCACACCGCCCAGGCCGCGGACGAACCCACCCTCCCCACCCTCCAGGTCCAGGCCTCCCAGCCCTCGCGCATCGACAGCCGGGTCACCGTCGACAATCCGCAGGCGCAGAACCGCACCCTCGGCGGCCTGCTCGAACACGTCTCCGGCGTGCAGAACAGTGCTTTCGGGCCGAACGCAGGCGCCCCGGTCATCCGCAGCCTCAGCGGCAACCGCGTGCAGATCCTGCAGGACGGCCAGTCCATCCTCGGCATGAACGCGATCAGCGGCGACATCAACATTCCGTTCGATCCACTGTTCGTGCGCAGCGTCACCGTCAACAAGTCCTCGGACACGGTGCGCTATGGCGGCAATGCGATCGGCGGCAGCGTGGAGATCGATTCGGGCCTGATCTCGCGCAGCATGGAAGACGAGGACCAGTCGATGGAACTGGTCCTGCGCAAGGGCTTCAATGCCGCCGATGCGCAGGGCTTCCGCATGAACTTCAACAACCAGCGCAACCTCTCGACCAACCTGCAGGTCTCGCGCCAGCGCATCTCGCACTACGACATCCCCGGCAACAGCAAGGCCCGTGTCTGCAACACCCGACTGTTCCCGCCGGCCGGCGGCGTCAACTCGGCGCTGGCCGACAGCTGCCAGAAGGAAGCACGCGTACAGCAGATCTACAACAAGGCCTCGCAGCCTTACATCGACCAGTTCATGACCGAGAATCCTGACTGGGCCGATGGTGAATTCTCGTTCTACACCAACAACCCGACCTCGGTCTGGCAGCGCCGCACCTATATCAACCCGGTCAATCCTGCCTATGTCGCCGGCACGCCGTCATACGTGCAGAAGCAGATCAACAATGATGTGACGCCCGACTACCATCATCGGCTGGGCAACAGCCATGCGCGCAACGCGCAGGTGGCCTTCGGCTCGACCCTGTTCTTTGACCGCGGCTACGTCGGTGTCAGCATCGATGCCAAGGACAGCGAGTACGGCGTGCCGGGCTTCTCGATGCAGAACCTGTCGTTCGGTTCCAACCATGCCGATGGCCTGCCGGTGGGCGTGGTGATCAAGCAGCAGCGCTACGCGCTGGACGCCCTGCTGCGTGATCCGCTGCCGTGGTTCGAGCGCGCGGAACTCCGCGTGTCCAGGCTGGACAACACTTCAGGCGAACGGCTGGGTACCACCAGGGCAAACGACTACGATTTCGAGAGCACCCAGGCCGAGTTGCTGCTCAGCCATCAACGCGTCGGCCCGCTCAGCGGCCTGGTCGGTTTCAGCCACCAGTCGCGTGATGTCAGCGGCAGCGGCTCGCAGCGCTACCTGCCGGACGTGGACACCCGCAGCAATGCGGTATTCCTGAAGGAAACGGTGGACGTCGGCTGGATTACCTTCGATGCTGGCGTACGCCACGAACGGGTCGACCACGCACTACAGCCCAGCCGCTTCAAGACCGCGCGCAATGCCGCCAACACGAAACTGCAGGACCGCGACTACCGGCTCAACAGCTACAGCCTCGGCTCGTACGTCGAGCTCGGCCCCTTGTTCGCGGCCAAGGTCCGTTACTCATCCTCACAGCGCGCCCCGGAGATCAACGAGCTGTATGCCAGCAACGCGCACTATTCCGTGATGACACAGGAAGAAGGCAACCAGAACCTGGAACCGGAGCGCGCGAAGAACCTGGAACTGACCGGCCTGTTCCACCTCGGCGGTTTCGAGCTGTCCGCCACCGCGTACCGGATGCGGTACGAGAACTACCTCTATCTCGGCTATTCCGGCCTGCAGACCGCCAACCGCCTGCCGCTGAAGTACTGGAAGCAGACCGACACCACGGTGAAGGGCTTCGAGATCGACGCGTCGCAGGCATTGGACCTGGGCCGCTATGGCACGTTGAACGTCTCCGCCTTCGCCGACCTGGTGAAGAACAAGGCCGACCACCCGGATTCGCTGCGCGCCCACAACGACGGCGAGTATCTGCCGAACATGCCGACCAACCGCTACGGCGCCAACCTGCAGTGGCAGCGCGAAGGCTGGAAGGCACAACTGTCCAGCACCTGCTACGACGCGCAGAAGTACCTGGGTCGCAATGTCAGTGAGGAAATTCCGCTCGACGCATTCAACCTGGTCGACCTGCAGGTCAGCCGCGAACTTCCAGTGCGCAACAGCTACATCGCAGGCGTGGAAGTGTTCGTCAATGGCAGCAACCTGCTCAATGAAGAAGCGCGGCCGCACAACTCGCCGCTGAAGTACATCGCGCCCCTGCCGGGGCGGGGCTTCCAGGTCGGCGTGACGATACGGCTCTGAAGGCCGGCCATAAAGAAAAACGCCTGCAGATCGAGGATCTGCAGGCGCTTCTTTGTATCTGGCGGAGTGAGAGGGATTCGAACCCTCGATAGAGCTTTTGACCCTATACTCCCTTAGCAGGGGAGCCCCTTCGGCCACTCGGGCATCACTCCGGGGTATTCTCCGCATCTGGTGCGTTGCACCTCAGCGGGGCGTGAATCATAACGTTAATCGAGTGCGAAGGTAAAGCGTTATTCGGCAGAATTTTCGCTACCGGTGCCACCGGCTTCATCACCACGCTGGATGCGCTGGTAGATCTCTTCGCGATGCACAGCGACGTCCTTCGGCGCAGTGATGCCGATACGCACCTGGTTACCCTTGACGCCAAGCACGGTGACGCTCACCGAGTCACCGATCATCAGGGTTTCGCCGACGCGGCGAGTCAGGATCAACATTTTTGTAAGTCTCCATGGAACCGTGTGGAAGGGTATCCCCCACCGGCTTGACGCTCCGTCAAGAAGCGCTACCACGACAAAGGGAAAAGATTCGCAATGGTACCGTCAGCCGTCCCGCTCCTACAAGGAGGGGGACGGCAGGGTTCATCACAGGCGGGGGCTGACCCATTCGACGACTGCAGCCAGCGCAGTGGCAAGGGCGGGCCCGTCCTCGCCACCACCCTGGGCGAGGTCCGGGCGTCCGCCGCCCTTGCCCCCGATCTGACCGGCGATATGGGACAACAGTTCCCCGGCCTTGACTTTGCCCATTGCGCTGCCGTTCACACCCGCGACCAGGGCGGCCTTGCCGTCCTGGGCACCGGCCAGCACGATCACCGCGTCGCCCAGCTGCTGCTTCAGGCGGTCCATGGCGTCACGCAGGGCCTTGGCGTCGAAGCCCTCCAGGCGGGCAGCCAGCACCTTCACGCCGGCGACCTCGACGGCCTGGCCGGACAGGTCGGCCGTGGCACCCGCGGCGACCTTGGCCTTCACGGCCTCCAGTTCGCGTTCCAGCTGCTTCTGGCGCTGGCCGAGGGCACGGATCTTCTCGACCACGTCGGCAGCGCTGCCACCGAGCAGTTCAGCGGCCTCGGCCAGGCGGGCCTCTTCGGCGTCCACGTAGTCCAGGGCACCCTGGCCGGTAACCGCCTCGATGCGGCGCACCCCGGCGGAAACACCGCCCTCGGAGGTGATCTTGAACAGACCGATGTCGCCGGTACGGTTGACGTGGGTGCCACCGCACAGCTCGGTGGAGTAGTCACCCATCTTCAGCACGCGCACGTGCTCACCGTACTTCTCGCCGAACAGGGCCATCGCGCCGAAGTCCAGCGCTTCCTGCATGGCCATGGTGTGCACTTCAGCGGCGTTGTTGGCACGCACCTGCTGGTTGACCTTGCGCTCGATCACCGCCAGCTCTTCCGCGCTGATCGGCTGGAAGTGCGAGAAGTCGAAACGCAGGCGGTCCGGCGCGACCAGCGAGCCCTTCTGCTGCACGTGGGTGCCCAGCACTTCGCGCAGCGCGGCGTGCAGCAGGTGGGTGGCCGAGTGGTTGAGGATGGTGGCGCCACGGCGCTCGCCATCGACCTGGCCGGACAGCACATCGCCGACCTTCAGGCCGCCTTCGGACAAGGTGCCGACGTGGCCATGGAACTGGCCGGCGAACTTCTGGGTGTCCTCCACCGCCAGGCGCACGCCGTTGCCGGCCAGCACGCCGGTGTCACCGACCTGGCCGCCGGATTCGGCATAGAACGGGGTCTGGTTGGTGATGACGATGACCGAATCACCGGCATCGGCCGACTGCACCGGACGACCGTCCTTGAGCAGGGCCAGCACGCTCAGGCCGTCGGCCTGCAGGCGGTCATAGCCCAGGAACAGGGTCGGGCTCAGCGTTGCCACCAGCTCGGCCGGCAGGGTCACGCCGCCGCCGAACTTGCCGGCCGCCCGTGCGGTTTCGCGCTGCTGTTCCATCGCGGCATCGAAGCCGGCGATGTCGACGGTCAGGTCGCGCTCGCGCGCGATGTCCTGGGTCAGGTCGAGCGGGAAGCCATAAGTGTCGTACAGGCGGAACGCGTCAACGCCCGGGATCACGCCATTGCTGGCCTTGCCGGCCACGTCCTCGAAGATCTTCATGCCGGCGTCGAGGGTTTCGGCGAAACGCTCTTCTTCGGCCTGCAGCGCACGGGTGACGGTGTCCACCGCCGCCGGCAGCTCTGGATAGGCCTCGCCCATCTGCTCGACCAGGGTCGGCACCAGCTTGCTGAAGAACGGCTGGCGCACGCCCAGCATCCAGCCGTGGCGCAGGGCGCGGCGGATGATACGGCGCAGCACGTAACCGCGGCCTTCGTTGGACGGCAGCACGCCATCGACGATCAGGAACGAACAGGCACGGATGTGGTCGGCAATCACGCGCAGCGACTTGTTCTCCAGGTCGGCGGTGCCGGTCAGCTCGGAAGCCTTGCGGATCAGCGCCTGGAACAGGTCGATCTCATAGTTGGTGTGCACGTGCTGCAGGATCGCCGCCAGGCGCTCCAGGCCCATGCCGGTATCCACGCACGGTGCCGGCAGCGGCACCAGGGTGCCGTCGGGCTGGCGGTCGAACTGCATGAACACCAGGTTCCAGATCTCGATGAAACGGTCGCCGTCTTCGTCCGGGGAACCCGGGGGACCACCGGCAATATGATCACCGTGGTCGTAGAAGATCTCGGTGCACGGGCCGCAAGGACCGGTGTCGGCCATCTGCCAGAAATTGTCCGAAGCGAACGGCGCGCCCTTGTTGTCGCCGATGCGTACGATGCGCTCTTCCGGAACGCCGACCATGTCGCGCCACAGTTCGTAGGCTTCGTCGTCGGTCTGGTACACGGTGACCAGCAGGCGTTCGGCCGGCAGCTTCCAGACCTGGGTCAGCAGCTCCCAGGCCCAGGCGATCGCGTCCTTCTTGAAGTAGTCGCCGAACGACCAGTTGCCCAGCATTTCGAAGAAAGTGTGGTGGCGCGCGGTGTAGCCGACCTGGTCGAGGTCGTTGTGCTTGCCGCCCGCGCGCAGGCAGCGCTGCACGTCGGCCGCGCGCACGTAGCTGCGCTTTTCCGCGCCAAGGAACACGTCCTTGAACTGCACCATGCCGGAGTTGGTGAACAGCAGGGTCGGATCATTGCCCGGCACCAGCGGCGCCGACGGCACGATGGTGTGGCCTTTACCCTTGAAGAACTCAAGGAAGTCGCTGCGGATCTGGGATGTCGTGAATTTGGCGGATGCGTTCATTGGGGGCTGGCAGTCTGCGGGCCGGCGGACCCGGACCACCGGCCGCGTTGGCCAGGGTCGCGAGGGACCGCCGAAAACCTAAAGGGTATCAGGCCCGGCGCCGCCAGTCTCAGTCATCCGGGTCGTAGCGGGTCGCGCGGCGGATGCTGTCGCCGTCGAAGCCCCGCCGGGCCAGCAGATCGGCAGCCTTGCGCCGCTGCGTCAGGTCCTGCGGACCGGCCTCGCCAAAGCGTCGGCGGACCAGATCACGGGCGTTTTCCTGCCAGTCGCCTTCGTAGCTGTCCATCGCTGCGGCAATCGCGGCACTGTCCAGGCCATGGGTCCCCAGCTCGGCGCGGACATGGATCGGCCCATAACCGGTGTTGGCGCGCATCCTCACCAGGTTCTCGGCAAAACGGGTGTCGTCCTGCCAGCCGGCCTCGGTCAACTTGGCGACAGCGGCCTGCGCGGCTTCGTCTTCGATGCCACGGGCCGTCAGCTTGCGGGTGAGTTCCTTGCGCGAGTGCTCGCGGCGGACCAGCAGGCCCAACGCCCGTTGCACGGGGGTCTGCTCACGCGGCCGGCGCTTGCGGCCGGTCGGAATGTCTTCGGCGTCGGACATGGGTACTCCAAGGGTGGCGCCATCCGTGGCGCCCAGCCCATCCCTGGGCGATTCGAACCTGCGGGACAGGGCGACGTCACTGACGGCGCCCCCCTGCCCCACAGCAAGCCTTATTCGTCTTCGCCTTCGTCGTCGCCTTCCTCGCGGGCCGCTTCGGCCGGCTGGAATTTCTCGCGCAGCTCGGCCTCGAGCTTGGCGGCGACAGTCGGGTTGTCGCGCAGGTAGCCGCGGGCGTTGTCCTTGCCCTGGCCAATGCGTTCTTCACCGTAGCTGTACCAGGCGCCAGCCTTCTCCACCAGCTTGGCATCCACACCCATGTCGATCAGCTCGCCTTCACGGCTGATGCCTTCGCCATACAGGATTTCGGTGATGACCTGCTTGAACGGAGGTGCCAGCTTGTTCTTGACGACCTTGATCTTGGTCTGGTTACCGATGATCTCGTCACCCTTCTTGATCGCGCCGATACGGCGGATGTCCAGGCGCACCGAGGCGTAGAACTTGAGCGCGTTGCCACCGGTGGTGGTTTCCGGGCTCTGGCCCGGCATCATCACGCCGATCTTCATGCGCAGCTGGTTGATGAAGATCACCAAGGTGTTGGAGCGCTTGATGTTGCCGGTCAGCTTGCGCAGCGCCTGGCTCATCAGGCGGGCCTGCAGGCCTGGCAGCTGGTCGCCCATCTCGCCTTCGATTTCGGCCTTCGGGGTCAGCGCGGCAACCGAGTCGATCACCAGGATGTCCACCGAACCCGAACGGACCAGCATGTCGGCGATTTCCAGCGCCTGCTCACCGGTGTCCGGCTGCGACAGCAGCAGGTCGTCCACGTTCACGCCCAGCTTGGCGGCGTAGATCGGGTCCAGCGCGTGCTCGGCGTCGATGAAGGCCGCGGTGCCGCCCATCTTCTGGCATTCGGCGATGGCCTGCAGGGTCAAGGTGGTCTTGCCCGAGGATTCCGGCCCGTAGATCTCAACGACACGGCCCTTTGGCAGACCACCAATGCCCAGCGCGATGTCGAGCATCAGCGAACCGGTCGGGATGGCTTCGACGGGCTCGACCACGCGGTCGCCCATGCGCATCACCGAGCCCTTGCCGAACTGCTTTTCGATCTGGCCCAGAGCTGCAGCGAGGGCGCGCTTCTTGTTCTCGTCCATCGGATTGGTCCTTGCAGAGGTCGTGTCGTTGGAGGTGCTGTCTTTGGGGGTCTTCTTTGCCATGGGCTCACTTTAAGTCGGACGTATCGCACAGGCTGAGATTCTGCCCGGCGCTCTGAAAAGAATTATCGGACATCCGTACCAACCTCAGTGGAACCAGAGAATCGCCACAAAAGACCGCGGGGTAATGCGCTACGGAATGGGTCAACGGTTGGGCCGCAACAGGCCGCAATAGAGGCCCTCGATCGCGAAGTCCTGATCCGGCAGCACCTCGATCGGCTTGTAGTCGGGATTGCGCGGCAGCAGGCGGATGCGATCCTTGGCGATCTTCAGCAGCTTGACCGTGATCTCGTCATCGATGCGGGCCACCACGATCTGCCCGGAATGGGCGTCGCGGGTGCGGTGCACGCCGATCAGGTCACCGTCGAAGATGCCCTCATCGATCATCGAGTCGCCCTGCACCTTCAGCAGGTAGTCCGGCGCCGGCGAGAAGAACACCCGGTCCAGCACCACGAAATCGTCCGAGCCGATGTCGGCACCGATCGGCAGGCCGGCCGCAACCCGGCCCAGCACCGGCAGGCGCAGCACGCTGTCGGCCAGGCCCGGCTTGGCCAGCTTCTCGACCGGCGGTGCCTGCACCAGGCGGATGCCGCGGGCCTGACCCGGGATGCGACGGATCGCGCCGGCCTGCTCCAGGGCTTCCAGGTGGTACTGGGCCGCGCGCACGCCCTTGAAGCCGAATGCGCGTGCGATTTCAGTCTGCGACGGCGGTACGCCTTCGCTCTCGATACGCTCGGCGATCAACTGCAGGATCGCCTGCTGGGTGTCGGTCAGGTCCATGGTTAGTAGTATTACTACTAATATGCGCGACTGCAAGTGCCGGGGCGATCGGGGTGGTGCGGGCTTGTTGGGCCGAGGCATGCTCGGCAAGCGCGCGAATGACGGGGCCGACCCAGGCAAGAGCAGCCGAGCATGGCTCGGCTCTACAGGAATCGCTGCGCGATTCCGCGGTTCCTGTGGAACCGCAACAGGCGCACTTCGTGCACCTGCCTACGTGTGCTTACCGCTTCTCCATATCGAAACCAGGATCCATACGCCGCAGAAGCCGGCGCCGATGAATCCGCACACGCCCAGCGCCAGCAACCAGCGGCTGGAAACCCCGCCGACGCTGTGCATCACGATCGACGAGCCGATGATCAGCGCGGCCGTGATCACGCCCACCACCAGTCGGTTCGCGGCCCGGTTCACCTGCTCGCCAAAGCCCTGCAGCGCGGTGGTCTCCACCTTCAGCTGGAGGCGCCCACGGCGCGCTGCCTGGACCAGCTTGCGCAGGTCGCGCGGCAACTCGCCGGCGAAGTCGACCAGGCCCAACAGGCTGCGCCGGCCGCGCTTGAGCAGCGCCCTGGGCGCATAACGCTGCAGCACCACACGCTCCAGGAACGGGCGGGCGGCGCTGGCCATGTCGAAATCCGGATCCAGCTGCCGGCCCATGCCTTCCAGGGTCAGGAAGGCCTTGATCATCAGTGCCAGGTCGGCCGGCAGGGTCAGGCTGTAGCTGCGCAGCAGCTGGGTGATGTCGCCCAGCATCAGGCCGATGCGCAGATCCTTCAGCGGCACGCCACGGTACTGGTCGACGAACTGGCTGATGTCGTGCTGCAGCCGGTTCTCGTCCACTTCCACGCCGCCGGCCCAGTCCAGCAGCACGTCCGCCACGCCCTGCGGGTCCTGCTCGACCAGGCCGTGCAGCAGTTGCGCGACCTGGAAGCGGCGCACTTCGGACAGCGCACCGACCATGCCGAAATCGATCACGCCGATGCGGCCGTCACGCAGGTAGATGATGTTGCCGGGGTGTGGATCGGCGTGGAAGCTGCCGTCCTCCAGCACCATCTTCAGCACGATGCCGGCACCACGCCGCGCCAGCTCGCGCCGGTCCAGGCCCGCCGCATCGACGCCAGCCAGATCGCGGCCGGGAATGCCGTCGACGAAGTCCTGCACGTTCAGGCTCTCGCAGGTCCACTGCCAGTGCACCTTCGGAATCAGTATGTCGTCGCGGCCGCTGAAGTTGCGCGCGATGCGTTCGGCATTGCGGCATTCGGCGGCAAAATCCAGCTCACGGCGCAGCGATACGGTGAACTGCTGCACGACCTCGGCCGGGCGATAGCGACGCAGGTCCGGCAACCGGGCCTCGACGATCTCGGCCAGCCGCGCCAGCAGCCGCAGGTCGGCCTCGACCACGTCGCGGATGCCGGGACGCCGCACCTTCAGCACCACCTCACGACCATCATGCAGCCGCGCGCGATGGGCCTGCGCCAGCGAGGCGGCGGCCATCGGGGTTTCGTCAAGGAAGGCGAATACCTCCGCCGGCGACGCGCCCAGGTCGGCTTCGAGCTGCCCGCGGATCTCGGCGTACGGCAGGGCCGGCACCGCGTTCTGCAGTTCGGACAGCTCGGCAATCCACTCCGGCGGCAACAGGTCGACGCGCGTTGCCAGCACCTGGCCAAGCTTGACGAAGGTCGGGCCAAGATCCTGCATCGCACTGCGCACGCGCACCGGTGCGGTCATCCGCAGCAGCTCCTGCCGGTCCTCGTTCCAGTGCAACAGGCGCCCTGCCCGCTCCAGCGTGCTGGCCAGGCCGATGCGCCGAACCACGTCGCCGAAGCCGTAGCGGATCAGGACAACGGCGATTTCCTGCAGTCGGCCCAGGTCACGGACCGTGCCCAGCGTTTCCCACATCATGCGTGCTCCGGACGGTTACCGGAGCAGCATGTCACAGCTGGGCGTCGATACCGCGCAATGCCGCCGCCACGGTTTGCCGGCGGATGGCTTCGCGGTCGCCATCGAACTGGAACAGCTCGGCGCGGGCGTAGCCACCGCGGCGCTTCCAGCCGATCCAGACACTGCCGACTGGCTTGTCCGGACTGCCACCGCCGGGGCCGGCGATACCGGTCACCGCCACGGCGATGCCGGCACCGGAATTGACCAGCGCACCGGACACCATCTCCAGAACGGTTTCGCGACTGACCGCGCCGAACTGTTCCAGCGTCTGCGCACGCACGCCCAGCAGGCGCTGCTTGGCTTCATAGCTGTAGACCACCATGCCGCAGTCGAAGAACGCCGAAGAACCGGCGATGTCGGTCATGCACTTGGCGATCCAGCCGCCACTGCAGCTTTCGGCCGTGACCAGCTGCAGCGAGGCCTGTTGCAGGCGCTGCCCGAGCGCGGCGGACTGGGCATTGAGATCGGCGTCGGTGGGGATGGACATCGGCATGACGGTGGGGTGAAGAACCCCGTTGTACCGCAGATGACAGCCGGATGTCGCGCCCCTCCGGCACGATTGCGTTGCCGGCCAGCGGCCGGCACTACCAGCCATGGGCCGCTAGCTCACCACTCCGGCAGTTTCTCCGGCAACAGCGCCCGGATCGGCGCGCCATCGGCACTGGCGGCCAGCTTCTCGGCTTCGGCAATCGGCAGGTCCACCTGCAGCAGCCAGCCCTCTTCATCGGCCTGTTCGCTGCGGATCACTTCCAGCTGGTGCAGGCGCGCACGCAGGCGGCCGGCATCCGGCGGCAGGCGCAATTCACCGGTCACGTGCTGCAGGCCCAGGCGCTTGCCCAGCACTGCCTGCAGCAGCTCAAGGCCCTGCCCGTCACGCGCGGAAATCCAGACACGTTCACGACGCGACTCGTCGGGCACGCCATCCTGGCCATCGTGGCGGACGTCGGCACCGTCGATGCGGTCGATCTTGTTGAACACCAGCAGCTGCGGCAGGTCACCGGCACCGACCGCGGTCAGCACCTCGTCCACCTGGGCGATGCGCTCCTCGCGGTGCGGATCGGCGGCGTCGACCACATGCAGCAGGAAATCGGCCTCGCGTGCCTCGGACAGCGTCGAGCGGAACGCGGCGACCAGATCATGCGGCAGGTCGCGGACGAAACCGACGGTGTCGGCCAGCACCACGCTGCCGCCCGGGACCGCGATGCGGCGCACGGTCGGGTCCAGCGTGGCGAACAGCTGGTCGGCGGCATAGGCCTCGGCGCCGGTCATGGCGTTGAACAGGGTCGATTTGCCGGCGTTGGTGTAGCCCACCAGGGCCACGCGCGGCAGCTCGCTGCGCACACGCGCCCGGCGCATCTGGGTGCGCTGCACTTCAACCTTCTCCAGGCGCTTCTGCAGCTGCTCGACCCGCTTCTGCAACAGGCGGCGGTCGGTTTCCAGCTGGGTTTCACCCGGGCCACGCAGGCCGATCGAACCGCCGCGCTGGCGCTCCAGGTGGGTCCAGCCGCGAACCAATCGCGTAGCCAGGTGACGCAGCTGCGCCAGCTCGACCTGCAGCTTGCCCTCGTGGCTGTGTGCACGCTGGGCAAAGATGTCCAGGATCAGACCGGTGCGGTCGATCACCCGGCGCTCGAGGAAGCGTTCCAGGTTGCGCTCCTGACCCGGGCTCAGCGCATGGTTGACCAGGATCAGGTCGGCGCCACTGGCATCGGCCGCGGCCTTGATCTCGTCCAGCTTGCCGCTGCCGATCAGGGTTGACGGATTCGGACGGTCCAGGCGCGCGGTGATCGTCGCGGCGATGCTGGCCCCAGCCGAGCGGGCCAGATCACCGAACTCTTCCAGCACATCGTCTTCCAGCTTGCCGAAATGGGGCTGGATCAACAGGGCGTGTTCGCCCTTTTTCGAGCGGTCAAACATTCACCGCTCCGGTATTACTCGTCTGCTTCATCACCTGCCTGACCACCTTCACCCGACTGCACGTAACCACCGCCCGGACCGACCTTCACGTTGCGTGCCGGAACCACCGTGGAAATGGCGTGCTTGTAGACCATCTGACTGACCGTGTTGCGCAGCAGGACCACGAACTGGTCGAACGACTCGATCGTGCCCTGCAGCTTGATGCCGTTCACCAGGTACACCGAAACCGGCACGCGCTCGCGCCGCAGTGCGTTCAAGAAAGGATCCTGCAGCGATTGCCCCTTGGACATTGCACACTCCTGATTATTGTTCTTATTGGGTTGCCGACGGTTGCCACGGCCCCCGAGCCGCCCGCCGACCGATGATGTTACACGGCTGGCGGGGGTTCAGCGTGCGACGAAGGCCGACACCGCGCCGGCAAGGCGCTCCTGGTCGATATGGGGGTCGAACCAGCGCGCATCAAGCTCGCCGCGCAGCCACGTCAGCTGGCGCTTGGCCAGCTGGCGGGTGGCGAAGATCGCCTTGTCACGGAAACGGGCGGCATCACCCTCCCCGTCCAGGTACTCCCAGGCCTGGCGATAGCCGACCGCACGCACCGCCGGCAGGTCCAACGGGGCCTCCACGGCGGCCATTTCCGGCATCGCGCGCAGTGCCCGCACTTCGTCCAGGAAGCCCTGCGCCAGCATGGTGTCGAAGCGCGCCTCGATGCGCTGGTGCAGTACCGCGCGGTCACGCGGGGCCAGGATCAGCTTGAGGGTGCGCACCGGCAGCGGCGCCACGCCCGGACGGCGCTGCCATTCAGTGATGGGGGTGCCGGTCAGGCGATAGACCTCCAGTGCCCGCTGGATGCGTTGCGGGTCGGTGGCATGGATGCGTGCGGCGGCGGCCGGATCGACCTCGGCCAGCTCTGCGTGCAATGCCGCCCAGCCCCGCTCGGCCGCCTCGGTGCTGAGTGCTTCGCGCATCACCGGGTCGGCCTCCGGCATCGGCGACAGGCCCTGCAGCAGGGCCCGGAAGTACAGCCCCGTGCCACCTGCCAGGATCGGCGTTTTGCCGCGTGCCACGATGTCGGCCACGACCCGGCCGGCATCGGCGGCGAACTCGGCCGCCGAATAGGTCTGCCAGGGATCGCGCAGGTCCAGCAGATGGTGCGGCGCCTGTGCACGCTCGGCCGCATCAGGCTTGGCCGAGCCGATGTCCAGGTGGCGGTATACCAGCGCCGAATCGACGCTGACGATTTCGCCGTCCAGTTGCTGTGCCAAAGCGATTGCGGTGGCGGTCTTGCCACTGGCGGTCGGCCCCATCACGGCGATCGCCAGCGGCCGCCGATCGACGCCCATCAGTCTTCGTCCGGCCAGCGGATCGTCGGCGCAGCGTCGGCACGCGGCGTCGGCACGGCCTCCACTGCCTGCCAGATCTTCAGCGCATCGACGGTGGCCGCCACGTCATGCACGCGCACGATGCGCGCGCCACGTTGGACCGCGATCAGGTGCGCGGCCACCGAAGCCGCCACGCGTTCGGAGGGCGTGTCGCGGCCAGTGAGTTCTCCCAGGCTGCGCTTGCGTGACAGGCCGGCCAGCACCGGCACCCCCAGTTCCAGGAAGCGCTCCGAACGCGCCAGCAGGGTCATGTTGTGGGCGGTGCTCTTGCCGAAGCCAAAACCAAGGTCGATCAGCAGGTTCTTCTTCGCAATGCCCGCCATCTCGGCAGCGAACAGGCGCTGCACCAGGAAACCATGCACCTCGGCGACCACGTCGTCGTAGTGCGGATCGGCCTGCATGTGGCCCGGCTCGCCCTGCATGTGCATCAGCACCACCGGCACGCCGGTTTCAGCGGCGGCGTCCAGCGCCCCCTCCTGACGCAGGCCGAAGATGTCGTTGATCATGCCGGCGCCAGCGGCCACCGCCGCGCGCATCACCTCCGGTTTGAAGGTGTCGATGCTGATTGGCACCCGGGTGCGTGCGGCCAGCTGCTCGATTACCGGAATCACCCGGCGCAGTTCCTCCTCGACCGAGACCGGCGCAGCGCCCGGGCGGGTCGATTCGCCGCCGATATCGAGCAGGTCGGCGCCCTCCTCGACCAGCTTCAGGCCATGGGCGACCGCAGCCTCGGTGGTGTCATGCGCGCCGCCATCGGAGAAGGAGTCCGGGGTGACGTTGACGATGCCCATGACCCGGGCACGGTCGAGGCGCAGGATGCGGCCGGCGCAATCGAGCTGGGGCGAGGTATCGAACATGGGCAATCCTGCAGGGACGACGGCGGGTAGTTTAGTTCGGCAGGGCGGCGCCCTGCACCCGCAGAGGCCCGGGCTACAGCAACAGCCGAAGCAACAGCAGGTGTACTGAGGGATGGCGGGGTGGGTCCGGTTACGGGAGACGCCGTAAACCCGTCCTTGGGGGCTTGGCCGCGGCATCCATGCCGCGGCCGGGGATACAGCAACAGCCTAAGAAACAGCTGTGTTAGTTCGGGTGGGGGGGGGGGGTCGGTTTAGGGGAGAGGCCGTAAACCCGCCCTTGGGGGCTTGGCCGCGGAATCCATGCCGCGGACACTCCCGCAACCGGACCCACCCCGCCTTCGACAGTTTCTCGCGATCTGTCGGAATGGCGTGGGGTCAGATCCGTTTTCCTACGGAAAACGGATCTGACCCCGAATTGATTCGATATCTGACAGAGATTCATCCACGCATGGCGTGGATCTACCGTGTTGACCAAGGTCGACACCTGCCAACAGCAGCAGGAATCTGTCAGAGGTGGGGCGGTGTCGGAGGGCGGGGTGTCAGCCGTATGGATGCGGCTGCCAAGCCCCCATGGATGGGTTCACGGCGTCCCCGCACTCCGACACCGCCCCGCCAACCCACGGAATGTTGCTGTTGCTGTTGCTGCTGAGGTTGCCGGCCAGCGGCCGGCACTACCGCGGGTGCAGGGCGCAGCCCTGCCGCGGCGCCGTCAACGCCGCCGACGCTTGCGGTCCACGTACAGGGTTCTGGCGATGCTCAGCACGATGCCGACACCGATACCCATCACGCAGCCCAGCAGCAGGTTGTCGGCGCCCAGCCCTACGCCCACGCCGACCACGGTGGCGATGATCATTTCGGCGGTGTGGGAAATCGGTTCAGGCTTCGGGGCGGACATGCAGGCTCCAGCATCAGTTCGGTTCGGAAGGGGCCGAAGGCCCGGAAACGACAAGGCCGGGTTTCCCCGGCCTCGTCTGGTGTTACGTGCAGCGGGCCGTCAATGCGATTCGGCCGGGCCTGCGATCGGCGGCAGCGGGCGGGCGTCGCCGCCCTTGTCGTTGCCACCGTCCTTGTTCGACTTGCTCCAGCCCGCCGGCGGCGGCGGATCGCGGCCTTCCATGATGGCGTCGATCTGCGGTGCGTCGATGGTCTCGTACTGCAGCAGCAGCTGCGACATCGCATGCAGCTTGTCGATGTTCTCGGTCAACAGCTGGGTGGTGCGGGCATAGGCCTTGTCGAGGATGTTGCGCACTTCCTCGTCGATCCGGCGCGCCGTGTCGTTGGACACGCTCTTGTGCTGGGTGACCGAACGCCCCAGGAACACCTCGTCGTCCTCTTCGCCATAGGCGATCGGGCCGAGCTGCTCCGACAGGCCCCACTTGGTGACCATGTTGCGGGCCATCTTGGTTGCGCGCTCGATGTCGTTGGAGGCGCCGGTGGTGACCTTGTCCTCGCCGAAGATCAGCTCTTCGGCGACACGGCCGCCGTACAGGGAGCACAGCTGCGACTGGATCGCCACGCGGTTCATCGAGTACTTGTCGCCTTCCGGCAGGTACATCGTCACGCCCAGCGCACGGCCGCGCGGAATGATGGTGACCTTGTAGACCGGATCGTGCTCGGGCACCAGGCGGCCGACGATGGCGTGACCCGCTTCGTGGTACGCGGTCAGGGTCTTCTCGTCCTCGCTCATGGCCATCGAGCGGCGCTCGGCACCCATCAGGATCTTGTCGCGGGCACGGTCGAAGTGGTCCATGCGGACTTCCTTCTCGTTGCCGCGCGCGGCGAACAGGGCCGCCTCGTTGCAGAGGTTGGCCAGGTCGGCGCCGGAGAAGCCGGGGGTACCACGTGCGATCACCATCGGCTCGACATCGTCGGCCAGCGGCAGCTTGCGCATGTGGACCTTCAGGATGTGCTCGCGGCCCTTCACGTCCGGCAGGCCGACCACCACCTGGCGGTCGAAACGGCCCGGACGCAGCAGCGCCGGATCCAGCACGTCCGGACGGTTGGTCGCGGCGATCACGATCACGCCTTCGCCGCCTTCAAAACCGTCCATCTCGACCAGCAGCTGGTTCAGGGTCTGCTCGCGCTCGTCATGACCGCCGCCCAGGCCGGCGCCACGGTGGCGACCGACGGCGTCGATTTCGTCGATGAAGATGATGCACGGGGCGTGCTTCTTGGCCTGCTCGAACATGTCACGCACGCGGCTGGCGCCCACGCCGACGAACATTTCCACGAAGTCCGAACCGGAGATCGAGAAGAACGGCACCTTGGCTTCGCCGGCAATGGCCTTGGCCAGCAGCGTCTTGCCGGTACCTGGCGGGCCCACCATCAGCACGCCGCGCGGAATCTTGCCGCCCAGCTTGGTGAACTTGGACGGGTCGCGCAGGAAGTCGACCAGCTCGCCCACTTCTTCCTTGGCCTCGTCGCAGCCGGCGACGTCGGCGAAGGTGACCTTGATCTGGTCCTCGCCCTGCAGCTTGGCGCGCGACTTGCCGAAGGACATCGCACCCTTGGCACCGCCACCACCGCCCTGCATCTGGCGCATGATGAACAGCCAGAAGCCGATGATCAGGATGACCGGCAGGAAATTCATCAGGATCGCGCCCAGGGAAATGCCGCTGGACGGCTCCTCCTGCACGATCTCCACGTTCTTGGTGCGCAGCACGTTGATCAGGTCACGATCGAACGGCGCGGTGATGGTGGACGACTGCCCACCGCGGGTGGTGTAGGTCAGCTGGCTGGTGCCGCCGCGCATGTCGCCGCCGAAGGCGACCTTCTGCACGTTGCCGCTGTCCACCTGGTCCAGGAACTGCGAGTACGACGCGCCCTGCGCGCCGGCCCCGGAGGACTTCGGCGAGAAGCTCTGGAAGACCACCATCAGCACGACGGCGACGACCACCCATAGCAGGAGGTTCTTGGTCAAGTCGTTCATCCTCATTGGCTCCGGTGTTCCTCTCAGTGCTGGCGTTGCGTTGGGGTCGAACTTGCGTACGTTGCGAGCTTACTTCATGTGGGCGCGTTTTCCCTGACCCAAGGCATACACCTCGGGAGAGCGCTTGCGCGACGCCTCCGGCTTGCGGATGGAGACCTTGTCGTAACGGCGGCGCATGTCGCGCACGTAGTCGTCAAAGCCCTCACCTTGGAACAGCTTGATCAGGAACGCCCCACCGGTCTTCAGGTGGTTGTCGGCAAAATCCAGGGCCAGCTCCGCCAGGTGCATCATCCGCGGCTGGTCGACCGCGCCTACACCACTCTTATTGGGGGCCATGTCCGACAGCACAAGGTCTACCGGCTGATCCCCGAGCATGGCTTCAAACTGCGATAGGACGGCTTCTTCCCTGAAGTCACCATGAAGGAACTCCACGCCGGCCAGCGGCGGCATGTCCAGGATGTCCAGCGCCAGCACGCGACCGGTGTCGCCGATCTGTCTCCGGACCTGCTGAGACCAGCCACCGGGGGCCGCGCCAAGGTCGACCACCACCATGTGCGGCTTCAGCAGGCGGTCACGTTCGAGCAGCTCCTCGAGCTTGTAGGCGGCGCGCGAGCGCATGCCCTCGGCCTGCGCCTTCTTCACGAAGGGGTCGGAGAAGTGTTCCTTGAGCCAGCGCTGGCTGCTTTTGCTGCGGGTAGCCATTGAAAATAGGGGCTGATGGGGTCCTCATGATACCCTGATCGTCCCATTCAACCGTGTTTTCCTGCATGTCCATCGCCCTGACCGCCTCCCAGACCCGTTTCCTGCGCGGCCAAGCCCACGACCTGAAGGCCCTGCTGCAGACCGGCGGCAAGGGTGTGACCCCAGCCTTCATCGCGGAGCTGAACGAAGTGCTGGAGCGCCACGAACTGGTCAAGGTGAAGGTCGCTGCCGAAGACCGCGACGCCCGTGATGTGATGATCGGCGAGATCGTCGAAGCCACCGAAAGCGCGCTGGTGCAGCGCATCGGCCACGTCGCCGTGCTGTACCGCCCGAGCAAGGAACAGCGCCAGATCGTGCTGCCGCGCGGCTGATCGCCCTACCGTCATGCAGCTGAACCACGAACCGCCGGATTACGCCTACAGCCTGCGCGCCGCAGATGGCCGCTCGGCCAAGGTGAATGACCAGGTGCTGGGCGGCAGTTTCTTCCTCACCCCGGACCAACTGGTCACGCACTGGCCGGTGGCAAGTGCCGCCGCGCTGCAGTTGGCGGACCTGGAGCCGATCCTGGCGCTGAATCCGGCGCTGATCGTGCTCGGCACGGGAGACCGTCAGGTATTCCCGCCCGCGGTGGTGATGGCCGCCTGTCTGTCGCGTGGCATCGGCCTGGAGGTGATGAACAATCCGGCCGCCGCGCGCACCTTCAACATTCTGGCCGGCGAAGGCCGCAAGGTCGCGGCCGCCTTCATCCTGGAAGGCTGAGTTCGAGCCGCCGGGTGCGCCCGGGCACTAGCTGCCCGAAGGTGTGCAGCGGAACGCGGAGAACGCCTGCAGCCGACCGATCAGGTTGCCACCCTGCCCCCAGCGGATATCCATGACCTTCCAGTCCGGGCCCTGCCGCTGCAGCAGGACCCGGTCGGTCCAGCGATAGTCGCCCACGGCCATGTCGACATGGACCCAGGTGGCGTCACCGCTCGATCCGGGCGCTCCCACCGTTATCGTCTCCGGCCGGTCCGGCGCCAACAGATACGGGCTCTGGTCGAGCATGTGCGGCTTCTCGTCGGGCGCGGCCAGTGCGGTGCAGGCCTGTTCATATGCACGCTGCGCATCGATGGCTGAGCGGAGGGCATCACCCAGCAGCGGAGCAATCGCCGTTTCGTTCGACTGCGGCGCCTGGATGGCGTCGTAGAGGCGGGTGACCACGTCACGTGGATCGCTGGCGGCGGTCGCCAACGGCGCGACGATGAGCAGCGCGAAAAGGGCTGTTGGGCGAGACATGCGGCACCGGATCGGGAGGCTGGTTCCGTTGAAGCATGCCGCTTCGCTGGCTTGTCGGGAAGCTTGAGATGTGCCACTCAAGGTCGCAAACGGCCACCCACGGCGGCCAGCGTACAGTGAGTCGAGCACGGCTCGACGCTACAGGTCGGGAACGCCGAGCATTGCCCGGCGCCACCCGTCCCACTACCTCAGCGCGCCGGCAGGTACTGCTGCGGGTCGACCGGCTTGCCGTTGTAGCGGGTGAGCCGGCGGTGTTTGCGGCCCATGGGCCGCACCGTCGGCAAACGCCCGGCGCGCTGCGCCGGGCCGGGGATCCGCCCGGATTATGAATCGACGATCAGCGCGCCGGCAGGTATTGCTGCGGGTCGACCGGCTTGCCGTTGTAGCGGGTGAGCCGGCGGTGTTTGCGGCCCATGGGCCGCACCGTCGGCGAACGCCCGGCGCGCTGCGCCGGGCCCGGGATCCGCCCGGATTATGAATCGACGATCAGCGCGCCGGCAGGTACTGCTGCGGGTCGACCGGCTTGCCGTTGTAGCGGATCTCGAAGTGGACCATGTCGCGGTTCGCACCGGTGCGGCCCATCTCGGCGATCTGCTCACCGGCCTTCACGCTCTGCCCTTCATTCACCAGGCGCTTGCGGTTGTGGCCATAGGCCGACAGCCACTGGTCGCTGTGCTTGATGATGATCAGCTCGCCGTAGCCGACCAGGCCGGCGCCGGAGTACACCACCACACCGTTGGCGGTGGCTTTGACCGGCTGGCCGCTGGTACCGGCGATGTCCACGCCCTGCTTGGTCGCATCGCCGGCAACGTAGCGGCCGACGATCGCGCCATCGGCCGGCCAGCGCCAGGCGATGTTGCTCTTCACCGGACCGGCCGGCGTCGGAGTTGGCGCCGTGCTGCCGGCGCTGCTGCCACCCGAGCGCGGCGCGGTGACCACCGTGGTCGGCGCGCGGCCGCCGCTGGCACCGGCCGGATACAGCCGGATCACCTGCCCCGGATGGATGGTCGAGGGGTTGTCCAGGCTGTTCCAGGCAATCAGGTCGGCCGGGGTGATGTCATGGATGCGGGCCAGCGCATAGATGGTGTCGCCCTTGCGCACCACCACGGTCTGCCCGGGCTTGGGCACCGAGGTCTTCGGCGTGGTCACGCCACCACCGGTGCTGCCACCACCAGGACGAACCACAGTGGCGGTGCCGCAGGCGGCCAGGGTGGAAACCAGCAACACCAGCGCGCCGATGCGCACTCCCTTGCTCAGACGATCAGGACTCATGCGAACTTCGACCTCCATACAAGCCAGGCGATCAGCACCACCACCAACGCGGTGGCGATCCAGCCCAGCGGTTCAATCCAGCGACGCAGTGCCGCTTCAGCACGCGCACCACCGATACGGATGACCGCAGCCAGCACGAACACGCGCTTGCCGCGACCGATCAGCATGCTCAACAGGTACTGCGGCATCGGTACGCCGACGATACCCGATGCCCACGTGAAGACCTTCATCGGGATGGGCATGAAGCCGCCCAGCACCAGGAAGGTGAACACCGCCCACGGCGATTCGGCCATCTTCGCCTGCACGGTGGTGATGCCCTGCTCGATCGCCGGCAGCATGCCCAGCACTTCAAACAGCGGCTTGATCGCCTCGAAAGCGTAGTGACCCAGCGCGTAGCCGACCAGCGCACCGACCATCGAGCCGGCCAGGCTGAGGGTGGCAAACCACCAGCCGCGCTTGGGCTGGGCCACGCACATCGGCGCCAGCATCACCTCCGGCATCACCGGGAAGATGATCGCCTCGAAGAAGCTCAACACCGTCAGGTAGGTCGGCGCGCGTTCGTGCGCCGCCCACTTCATCGCCCGCTCGTACAGCGGCCCGAAAATCTTCATGCAACCCTGCTCCGTGGATTAGTCGAGCATGCCAGACAGCAGCGGCACGAACGTGACCGGCGCCAGCACGTGTTGTTCGATGCTGCCGTCGGCCTTGCGGTCCAGCTGTACCAGCGACTGCGCCCCAGGGCCACCGACCGGCGCCACCAGGCGGCCGCCTTCGGCCAGCTGCTCGATCAGGGCGTCGACCAGTGCCGGCGCCGCCGCAGTGACCACGATGGCATCGAACGGGCCGTGCTCGGCCCAGCCGACGCGGCCGTCGTCGTGCTTGGTGCGGATGTTCATGCCCAGCGCACGGAAGCGCTTGCGGGCCTGGCGCAGCAGATCACCAATGCGCTCCACGGTGTAGACCTCCAGGCCCAACGCGCCAAGGATGGCGGCCTGGTAACCGGAACCGGTGCCGACTTCCAGCACCCGCTTCGGCGAGACCTGCAGCACTGCCTCGGTCATCCGCGCAACCACCCAGGGCTGCGAGATGGTCTGGCCATGGCCGATCGGCAGCGCGGTGTCTTCATAGGCACGCGAGGCCAGGGCTTCATCGATGAACAGATGGCGCGGCACCACCCGGATCGCGTTCAAGGTCGGCTCGTCGACGATGCCGGCTTCGCGCAGGCGGTCGACCAGGCGGTCACGCACGCGCTGCGAGGTCATGCCGATACCGACGGCTTCCGGCTGCAATCGCAGGCGTGGGCTCATGCCGGCTGGTCCAGCGCGGCGCTGAGGCCGCCGACCCAGCTGGCGACCTTCTCCAGCGCCTGGTAGCGGGTGAGGTCGACCTGGATCGGGGTGATCGAGATGTGGCCGGTGCGCACCGCGTGGAAATCGGTACCGGGACCGGAATCCTGCTCACGGCCGGCAGGGCCGATCCAGTACACCTCGTTGCCGCGCGGATCCTTCTGCGCGATGCAGCCTTCGGCACGATGGCGGTTGCCGAGGCGGGTGACCTCGAAGCCCTTGACCTCGCTCCACGGCAGGTCCGGCACGTTGACGTTGAGGATGGTGTCGGCCGGCAGCGGATCGGCCTTGAGCCGGGCGACAATCTCCACCGCAGCACGCGCGGCGGTCTCGAAGTGCTTCGGATCGTGGTTGCGGCTGACCAGCGAGACCGCCACCGCCGGCAGGCCGAGGAAGCGACCTTCCATCGCCGCCGAGACGGTGCCGGAATAGATCACGTCGTCGCCGAGATTGGCGGCGTTGTTGATGCCGGACACGACAATGTCAGGCTCGAATTCAAGCAGGCCGGTCAGCGCCAGGTGCACGCAGTCGGTGGGTGTACCGGCCACCGAAACGGTGTAATGGTCGATGCGCTTGAGCCGGATCGGCAGGTCCAGGGTCAGCGAGTTGCTGGCGCCGGAGCGATCGCGGTCGGGCGCAACCACCGTGACTTCGTGACCGGCCTCGCGCAGGACCGCGGCAAGCATCCGGATGCCTGCGGCGTCGACACCATCGTCATTGCTGACCAGGATTCGCATCTTCGATTTAACCGCTTGATTTTCCAAGAATTCGATTCCATCACCGTGCAGTGTGGGCGGGACCGTCGCGCTCCCCTGCGGAAGCGGTCGACCCTGCAAGGGCATCGTCTATTGTGCCGCATGCGGGCCGCCGGTCCTACCCTGTCAGCGGTCACGGCCGACATCGAACCCTCATAGGCAGACCTGCGCCGGCGGTTTACCCTGTGCGCATGTCGCACCCTGATGATGAAGATCCGGCCGCCTTGTTCCGTGCGGCCATCGGCGAAGTGAAGCCGCTGCGCAAGGATGCCGAGCCGGCACCTGCCGCGCCCCGGCCGAAACCGCGTGCGCGCATGGCCGAACGTGACGAGGCCGAAGCGGCCGGCGAGTTCGCCCGGCTGCTGCGCGACAGTGCGCCACTGGAAGCCGGCGACGTGGCCAGCTATCGCCGCGACAACCTGCCACCACGCCTGTTCCAGCGCCTCAAGCGCGGCCAGTACTCGGTGCAGGACGAACTGGATCTGCACGGCGCCACCGCCGCACAGGCCGAAGCCCTGCTGCGCCAGTTCCTGCTGGAAGCGCATGCACACGAGTACGGCTGCGTGCGCATCATCCACGGCAAGGGACTGCAGTCCGATGGCGGCGCACCGGTGCTGAAGAACCTGGTCGATCGCCTGCTGCGGCTGCGCAACGACGTGCTGGCATTCCATTCGGCACCGACCGGACAAGGCGGCACCGGCGCGGTACTGGTGCTGCTGGCGCGGCGTTGAAAAGGGGACGGAGGGAATTAAGTCGTTTGTGCCACAAACGACTTAATTCCCTCCGTCCCCTTTTTTTATGTCAGGCCTGCGAGGCGTCTTCGACGGGGCCGAGTTCGTGCAGCACGGCGGTGGCGTAGCAGCCTGGCGGCAACGCGAACGACAGTTCCAGCACGTCGTCGGCCAGCCACTGGTGCTGCAGCAGCGCCGGACGCAGGCGCAACGCGCGGCGCTCCTGCTTCAGGCGCGCATCTTCCAGGCCGGCCCGCAGTGCCTTCGACTCGTCGTCGTCCAGCGCGGCCAGCTCCAGCTCACGTGCAGCGTCGGTGCTGCGCAGCTCGCCTTCGCCCCACAACGGCGCGCTGGGATGGATGTCGAAACGCGCCAGCCGCTCGGCCAGCACATCCGTGTACGGCTCGGGGCCGAACACGCTGCGACTGCCATCGAGCATCCAGACTTCGCCATCGAGCGGCTGGTCCCAGCTGCCCTGCTCCACGCGCGCGGCCAGCACGCGGTTGAACAGCGCCGAACGGGCTGCAGAGAGCAGCAGCGAACGCTGGTCCTTGCGCATGCGGCGCCCACCGAACATCGCCAGTGCAGCCGGCACGTTGCCACCGTCGCGGCCGAAACGCTGTTCACCAAACCAGTTCGGCAGGCCGCGCGCGGCAATCTGCTGCAGGCGCTCGCTGATCGCGGCGGCATCGCCCTGCACCTCGCGCAGCACCAGCTTGAAGCGGTTGCCGGCCAGTGCGCCACGCTGCAGCTTGCGGTTGTGCCAGGTCGCTTCGAGCACTTCGATCTCGTCGTTGGCCAGCTCGGCCAGGTCCGGCGCAATGCGCTTGGGCAGGTGCACGCTGAAACGCTGGGTGGTGACCGCGTGGCGGTCTTTCATGCCGGCGTAGCTCACCGCCATTTCCGGCAGGCCCGCCCATTTTGCCAGCACCTTGGCCACATGCACGGTGTTGGCGCCGCGCTTGCGGATGTGCAGCAGCAGATGCTCGCCTTCACCGCTCGCCTCGAACGCCGGCAGTTCATCCACCTGGAAATCGTCCGGCGTGGTGCGGATGCGCGCCGTCAACAACGGCGCACCAAACGCCAACGGCAGCGGGATCATGCCGCCACCAGCAACACGACCGCCTGCGCGGCGATGCCTTCACCACGGCCGGTGAAGCCCAGCTTCTCCGAGGTGGTGGCCTTGACGCTGACCGCGTCCAGCGGCAGCTGCAGCAACCCACCGATGCGCTCACGCATCGCAAGCGCATGCGGGCCGACCTTCGGCCGCTCGCAGATCACGGTGATGTCGGTGTTGCCGACGCGCCAGCCGCGCTCACGCAGCAGGCTGTCGCAGTGGCGCACGAACTCGCTGCTGTCGGCCCCCTTCCAGCGGTCGTCACTGGGCGGGAAATGCTGGCCGATGTCGCCCAGCGCCAGCGCGCCGAGCATGGCATCGCACAGGGCATGCAGGATCACGTCGCCGTCGCTGTGTGCAAGCACGCCGCAGCTGTGCGGCACGTTCACTCCGCCAAGCATGATGTGGTCGCCTTCACCGAAGGCATGGACGTCGTAGCCCTGGCCGATGCGGACGGGCGGGAACGGTGCGGTGCTCATGGATGCAACCCTTGCTGCAGGGCCGCGCGGACGGTCAGCCGGCGCGGCGGGAAAGTACGAATTCGAACCGGTCCAGATCGGCCGGGGTGGTGACCTTGAAGTTGTCCTCGCTGCCCTCGACCAGCAGCGGGCGCTGGCCCTGGCGCTCCATGGCCATGGCCTCATCGGTGACTTCAACACCGGCGGCGGCGGCTTCGGACAGCGCGCGGCTGAGCTGGTGGCGGCGGAACAGTTGTGGTGTCAGTGCGCGCCACAGCCGCTCGCGCGGCTCGGTGCCATCGATGCCACCGTCGTCGCCCGCACGCTTGAGGGTGTCGCGTACCGGTGCGGCCAGGATCGCCCCGACCGGATCGGCACGACCGACTTCAAGCAGGCGGCCAAGGTCGGCCAGCGACAGGTTCGGCCGCGCGGCATCGTGGACCAGCACGAATTCATCAGCGCGCACCGTCTCCGGCAGCGCCTGCAGGCCAGCCAGCACCGAAGCGGCACGGGTCGCGCCACCGATGCAGGTCAGCACCGGCTTGCCCGCCCACTCGTTCCAGCCGGGCCAGTCGGCGTCGTCCGGGCTGATCACTACCATTGCCCCGGCTACGGCCGGATGCGCCAGCAGGGCGTCCAGGGTATGGGCGAGCAGGATCTGCCCGCCCGCCTGCAGGTACTGCTTGGGCAACGGCGCGCCAAAGCGGGTGCCACGGCCAGCAGCCGGAACCACGACCCAGATCGCCGCACTCATGGCACGTCCGCCGGGTGGTCGCCAACCTGCGCACTGACACCTGCCGCAGGCTGCGCCGGGTGGACCGGCGCATCCTCGACCACGCGATAGAACTTCTCGCCGGGCTTGATCATGCCCAGCTCGCTGCGCGCGCGTTCCTCGATGGCGGACTGGCCTTCCTTGAGGTCCTTCACTTCCGCAGCGAGCGCATCATTGCGCTGCTGCAGGCCCTCATTGTCCCGCTCCTGGTTGGCGACCTGGGCTTCGAGCATCATCACTTCACCCGAATTGCCCGGACCAAACCAGAAGCGGTACTGCAGCCAGCCCAGCAACAGGGCCAGCACCAGCAGCATCCAGCGCCAGTCGCGCATCGGCTCAGCGCTTCAGCGAAACGAACGCGTCACGACCGGCGTAACGCGCGCCGGCGCCGAGGGCTTCCTCGATGCGCAGCAGCTGGTTGTACTTGGCCACGCGATCGCTGCGGCACAGCGAACCGGTCTTGATCTGGGTGGCGGTCGTGGCCACTGCGATGTCGGCGATGGTGGTGTCTTCGGTTTCGCCCGAACGGTGCGAGACCACGGCGGCGTAGCCGGCACGATCGGCCATGGCGATCGCTTCCAGGGTTTCGCTGAGGGTGCCGATCTGGTTGACCTTGATCAGGATCGCGTTGGCGGTGCCCGAGTCGATGCCTTCCTGGAAGATCTTCGGGTTGGTCACGAACAGGTCGTCGCCAACCAGCTGCACCTTCTTGCCGATACGGTCGGTCAGCAGCTTCCAGCCGGCCCAGTCGTTCTCTGCCAGGCCATCTTCAATCGTGATGATCGGGTACTGCGCGGCCCAGTCGGCGAGGAAGTCGACGAACTGCTCGGAGGTCAGGCGCTTGTTCTCGCCGACCAGGTTGTACTTGCCGTTCTCGAAGAACTCGCTGGAGGCCACGTCCAGGCCCAGCAGCACGTCTTCACCGGCGGTGTAGCCCGCCTTGCCGATCGCTTCGAGAATGGTGTCCAGCGCTTCGACGTTGCTGCGGAAGTCCGGCGCGAAGCCACCTTCGTCGCCGACCGCGGTGCTCAGGCCATGGCCCTTCAGCACCGACTTCAGCGAATGGAAGATTTCGGTACCGGCACGCAGCGCTTCGGAGAACGAGGTGAAGCCAACCGGCAGCACCATGAACTCCTGGAAGTCGACGTTGTTGTCGGCATGCGCGCCGCCATTGATGATGTTCATCATCGGCACCGGCAGCGCCGGGGTCACGCCGGTCCTGGCGGCCAAGTACTGCCACAGTGCCTGCTTGTTCGATGCAGCGGCGGCATGCGCGGCGGCCATCGAAACACCCAGCAGCGCGTTGGCACCCAGGCGGCCCTTGTTCTCGGTGCCGTCCAGATCGATCAGGCGACGGTCGAGGCCGGCCTGGTCGGTGGCCTCAAAGCCCTTCAGCGCGGCGGCAATCGTGGTGTTGACGTTGTCGACGGCCTTGCGCACGCCCTTGCCCAGATAACGGGTCTTGTCACCGTCACGCAGCTCGACCGCTTCCTTGGTGCCGGTCGAGGCGCCGGAGGGAACCGCGGCACGACCGAACGAACCGTCCTCCAGGATGACTTCGGCTTCCAGCGTGGGGTTGCCACGGCTGTCAAGGATTTCACGGGCGTGGATGCTGCGGATCGTACTCATGGTCGGGCCGGTTACCTGTCTGGAGAGGGGGCGACAAAACGAATGCCGCGTGATTATCCCCGGCTGCCCGCCACTTGCCAAATGGCCTGGGCGGCATCAGCCCCGGCTGGACCCGATCACGATCAGGGCCAGCGACACCAGCATCACCAGCAACGCACCGGCCACCGCCGCCGCGACGGGTCCACGACGGCGTCGCCAGGCGAGCACCATCGCCACCAGGCTGCCGACGAAAGACACACCCAGCGCGACCAGCGCGGCTACGATCCAGTACTGCATGGCCTGGATGCCATGGTTTCCGTCACCCGGCGAGCCGAAGCTGGCCGCAAAGGCCATTACTCCCAGCAGCAGGGACGCCCAGGCGAGCACGGACAGCCCCAGCGCGACCAGGCCCCAGGGCCAGCCGCGCGCCGACGTGCTCGTATTCATCAAAGCAATCCGTAGAACAGGGCGCCGAGCCACAGCGAAAGCAGGATGATCGCAAAGCCAGCCGCCACCTTGCCGCGATTCAGCCGCCAGGCCAGCACCGCGGCCGCGAGGCAGCCCGCGGCACCGAGCAGCTCCGCGACCAGCAGCGCAATGAAATACGCACGCAGATCAAGCGCGCTGCTGCCATCACCCGGGGGGCGCACCGACGCCGCACCGATCAGCACCAGGCCAAACATGCCCACGGTGAACAGCACGGCCAGGCCCAGTGCGATCAGGCCCCAGGGCCACTGTTTCCAGTGCCGGCGATGACGCTGGGCTTCCAGCGCCACCCTCGGGTCACGACTCACGCGAAGCGCGAGAAGCCGTGCTTCTTGGTCACCGCGTCGAGCTCCATCAGGGTCTCGAGCAGCGCTTCCATCTGGTCCAGCGGCCACGCGTTGGGGCCATCGGACAGGGCCTTGGACGGATCCGGATGGGTCTCGGCGAACAGGCCGGAGATGCCCACCGCGACGGCAGCACGGGCCAGCACCGGCACGTGCTCACGCTGGCCACCGGAACTGGTGCCCTGCCCGCCCGGCAACTGCACCGAGTGGGTGGCATCGAACACCACCGGGCAACCGGTATCGCGCATCACCGCCAGCGAGCGCATGTCGCTGACCAGGTTGTTGTAGCCGAAGCTGGCACCGCGCTCGCAGACCATGATCTGCTCGTTGCCGGTGGCCTTGGCCTTCTCCACGACCGGCTTCATGTCCCAGGGCGCCAGGAACTGGCCCTTCTTGATGTTGACCGGCTTGCCGGCCGAGCACACCTTGCGGATGAAGTCGGTCTGGCGGACCAGGAACGCCGGGGTCTGCAGCACATCCACCACCGAGGCCACTTCGTCCATCGGGGTGTACTCATGGACGTCGGTCAGCACCGGCACGCCGATCTGCTTCTTGACCTCGGCCAGGACCTTCAGGCCCTCTTCCATGCCCGGGCCGCGGAACGCGGTGCCCGAGGTGCGGTTGGCCTTGTCGAAGCTGGACTTGAAGATGAAGTTGACGCCGAGCTTGTCGGTGACTTCCTTCAGCTTGCCGGCGGTATCGAGCTGCAGCTGCATCGACTCGATCACGCAGGGGCCGGCGATCAGGAACAGGGGCTGGTCCAGCCCGACCTCGAATCCACACAGTTTCATGGCGTTTCCTTGTTGTCCGCAGCACCGGCCGGGCCGGTGCGCTGGGGGTTGAAGCATGCAGGATGGGGGCCGAAGCCCCCATTCACAAGTCAGGCGCGCGCTTCGGAAAGCAGCTTGCCGCCGGCCTTGCGCTCGCGCGCGGCACGGATGAAACCGATGAACAGCGGGTGGCCGTCACGCGGCGTGGACAGGAATTCCGGGTGCGCCTGGCAGGCCAGGAACCACGGATGCGCGTCGCGCGGCAGTTCGACCACTTCCACCAGGGTGTCGTCCATCGACTTGCCGGCGATCACCAGGCCGGCATCTTCCAGCTGGGTGCGGTAACGGTTGTTGAACTCGTAGCGGTGGCGGTGGCGCTCGGCGACGACGTCCTTGCCGTACAGCTCACGGGCCAGCGTGCCCGGCTTCAGGCGCTGTTCCTGCAGGCCCAGGCGCATGGTGCCGCCGAGGTCGCTCTTGTCGTCACGCTTCTCGACATCGCCGGTGGCGGTGCGCCATTCGGTGATCAGGCCGATCACCGGGTTCGGCGACTGGCGGTCGTTCTCGGTGCTGTTGGCGCCTTCCAGGCCGACCACGTTGCGCGCGTAATCGACGACGGCCGCCTGCATGCCGTAGCAGATGCCGAAGTACGGCACGTGCTGCTCGCGGGCGAACTTCGAGGTCAGCACCTTGCCTTCGAAACCACGGTCACCGAAGCCACCCGGCACCAGGATGCCGTCGACATCGGCCAGTGCGGCCATGTCGGTGCCTTCCAGATCCTGTGCTTCCAGCCACTTCAGGTTGACCTTGGTGCGCTGGCGCAGGCCGCCGTGCTTCAGTGCTTCGCCGACCGACTTGTAGGCATCCTGGTGATCCACGTACTTGCCGACCACGGCGATGGTCACTTCATCCAGCGGATGCAGGGTCGCATCGACTGCGTCCTCCCACATCGACAGATCGACCGGACCGGCCTTGTCGGCCAGCTTCAGCTGGTTGACCACGATCTCGTCCAGGCCCTGCGCGTGCAGGCCCGACGGAATGCGATACAGCACGTCCACGTCCGGCACGCTGATCACTGCGCGCTCGGAGACGTTGGTGAACTGGGCGATCTTGCGGCGCTCCGAATCCGGCACGGCCTGCTCGGAACGGCACAGCAGCACGTCCGGCTGGATGCCGATCGAACGCAGTTCCTTCACCGAATGCTGGGTCGGCTTGGTCTTCAGCTCACCGGCGGCGCCGATGTACGGCACCAGGGTGAGGTGCATGAACAGCGCCTTCTCCGGGCCACGCTCGGTGCGCACCTGGCGGATCGCTTCCAGGAACGGCAGCGACTCGATGTCGCCGACGGTGCCACCGATCTCGACCAGCGCCACGTCGTAGCCTTCGGTGGCTTCGTCGATGCAGCGACGGATCTCGTCGGTGATGTGCGGAATGACCTGCACGGTCGCGCCCAGGTAGTCGCCGCGGCGCTCCTTGCGGATCACGTTCTCGTAGATGCGGCCGGTGGTGACCGAGTTCTTGCGGCTCAGGCGGGTGCGCACGAAGCGCTCGTAGTGGCCCAGGTCGAGGTCGGTCTCGGCGCCGTCGTCGGTGACATACACCTCACCGTGCTGGAACGGGCTCATGGTGCCCGGGTCGACGTTGATGTAAGGGTCGAGCTTCATCATCGTGACCTTCAGGCCCCGGGCTTCGAGAATGGCGGCCAGCGACGCGGCGGCAATGCCTTTGCCGAGCGAGGACACCACGCCGCCGGTTACGAAAATCAAGGGAGTCATGGCTGCAAGCATCCTGTCTGGAAATGGAAAACGGCAACACCACGCGCACCCGGAGGGCGGGCATGGTGCTCGGAGGGGGTTTTCCGGTTCGCTGGGACAGCGAGGGAGGTGCGGATCCGTGCGGCGGCAGGCGCCGGACGGGGACCATCGTGCGAGGTCGGGGCGGCCGTGCCGGCCAAATCGACCGTCACCTGCGACCCGCCATGCTGGAAGCCACGCTTGGCCGCTCCAGCCCATTCGCAAAGGGTGGACACGCACTTACTCCCGGAAAGCCATAGTTTACAGATTGATGGCCGCCAACCCAAGGGGCAGACGCCACGTTCCTAAAAAGAAACGCCCCGCTGAGCGGGGCGTTCCGTTGCGCACCCCTTGTCGCAAGGGCGCTTGGCAGGTTGCGGGATCAGCGCTTCTTGCGCGCTTCTTCCTCTTCTTCCTTCTGCGGGGCCGGCTGGCCCTGCGCCTTCATTTCGGCATTGGCCTGGGCACGACGCTTGGCCTTGGCATCGGCCTCGGCCTGCGCCTTGTCGGCCTGGTCACCCTGCTGCGGGGCCGGCTGGCCCGCGTTCTGCGCCACCACCAGCGGCACTGCAACGGCGGCAGCGGCCAGGATTGCAACGGTCAGCAACTTCTTCATGAGGTCCTCCTCGCGGTATGGCTTGGATGTTTCGACCCGATGGGGCCGCCGGCGTTCAGATTCCAGCGACTGCCATTTTACCCCCTCCCCGGCGCCGAGGCTGAACCGCAGGCGTGCAAAATCGCCGTCCAGACCGCACACTTGCGCGTCGCTCCGCGCTTTAGAAGATAGATGAACGCCCGCTATAACGCCGCCGATATTGAAGTCCTGTCCGGCCTTGACCCGGTCAAGCGCCGTCCCGGCATGTATACCGACACCGCGCGCCCGAACCACCTGGCGCAGGAAGTGATCGACAACTCGGTGGACGAGGCCCTCGCCGGCCATGCCCGCTCGATCGAGATCACCCTGTACAAGGACGGCAGCGTGGAGGTCAGCGATGACGGCCGCGGCATGCCGGTGGACATCCATCCGGAAGAGAAGATCCCGGGCGTCGAACTGATCCTCACCCGCCTGCATGCAGGCGGCAAGTTCAGCAACAACAACTACACCTTCTCCGGCGGCCTGCATGGCGTCGGCGTCAGCGTGGTCAACGCGCTGTCGACCCTGGTGGAGGTGCACATCAAGCGCGAAGGTGCCGAACACCGCATCACCTTCCGCAATGGCGACCGCGCCACGCCGCTGGAGGTGGTCGGCACCGTCGGCAAGAAGAACACCGGTACCCGCGTGCGCTTCTGGCCGGACCCGAAGTACTTCGACACGCCCAAGTTCGCAGTGCGCGCGTTGAAGCACCTGCTGCGCGCCAAGGCCGTGCTGTGCCCGGGCCTGACCGTCAAGCTGACCGACGAAGCCACCGGTGAAGTCGATACCTGGTACTACGAAGACGGCCTGCGCGACTACCTGAAGCTGGAACTGGGCGAGCGCGAATCGCTGCCGGCCGACCTGTTCGTCGGCAACCTCAAGAAGGACACCGAGGTGGTGGACTGGGCCGTGGCCTGGCTGCCGGAAGGTGAGCTGGTCCAGGAAAGCTATGTCAACCTGATTCCGACCGCCCAGCATGGCACCCACGTCAACGGCCTGCGTACCGGCCTGACCGAGGCGCTGCGCGAGTTCTGCGACTTCCGCAACCTGCTGCCACGCGGCGTCAAGCTGGCCCCGGAAGACGTGTGGGACCGGGTGTCGTTCGTGCTGTCGCTGAAGATGACCGACCCGCAGTTCAGCGGCCAGACCAAGGAACGCCTGTCCTCGCGCCAGGCCGCCGGCTTTGTAGAGGGCGCCGCGCACGATGCGTTCAGCCTGTTGCTGAACCAGAACGTGGAGCTGGGCGAGAAGATCGCGCAGATCGCCATCGAGCGCGCCAGTGCGCGCCTGAAGACCGAGAAGCTGGTCGTCCGCAAGAAGGTCACGCAGGGCCCGGCCCTGCCCGGCAAGCTGGCCGACTGCATCAGCCAGGACCTGTCGCGCACCGAGCTGTTCCTGGTGGAAGGTGACTCGGCAGGCGGCAGCGCCAAGCAGGCGCGCGACAAGGATTTCCAGGCGATCCTGCCGCTGCGCGGCAAGATCCTCAACACCTGGGAAGTGTCGTCCAACAGCGTGCTGGCTTCGGAGGAAGTGCACAACCTGGCCGTGGCCATCGGCTGCGACCCCGGCAAGGACGACATCACCGGCCTGCGCTACGGCAAGGTGGTGATCCTGGCCGACGCGGACTCCGACGGCCTGCATATCGCCACCCTGCTGACCGCGCTGTTCCTCAGGCATTTCCCGGCGCTGGTCGATGCCGGCCACGTGTTCGTGGCAATGCCGCCGCTGTTCCGCATCGACGTGGGCAAGCAGGTGTTCTACGCCCTGGATGAGGAAGAGAAGCGTTCGATGCTGGACAAGATCGAGCGCGAGAAGATCAAGGGCGCAGTCAACGTCACCCGCTTCAAGGGCCTGGGCGAGATGAACCCGAACCAGCTGCGCGAGTCGACCATCCATCCGGATACGCGCCGCCTGGTGCAACTGACCGTGGACGATGGCGAGCAGACCCGTTCGCTGATGGACATGCTGCTGGCCAAGAAGCGCGCGTCCGACCGCAAGGGCTGGCTGGAGTCGAAGGGCGATCTGGCCTCGCTGGAGGTCTGATCCCGAGCGGGGTCGGATCCCTTTCCGCAGGAAAGGGCTCTGACCCGGTTGGCGGCAGTGGGGTCAGAGCCGTTTCCTGTCAGGAAACGGATCCGACCCCATGCGCTCCGACCCCATCCGCCCCCATCGGCAAACCCGGCAGCGCCATAATGCGCGTCCACCCGTGTGGACCATCGTATTGGCCAGCCACTCGCTGCTGTTCCCCGGCCTGCCGCTGCAAAGTGCACGGCTGGTCCTGAGCCCGATCCGTCGTGACGATGCCGCCGCGCTGTTCACGCTGCAGTCCAACCCGGATGTCATGCGATGGTGGAACCATCCAGCCTGGACGCGACTGGCCGAAGCGCGCGAGCAGATCGACGATGACCTCGCCGCCCATGCCATCGGCACCCAGCTGAAGCTGGCCGTGCGCGAGTCGCTGGAAGGTCCGCTGCTGGGCATCTGCGTGGTATTCGCGGTGGACCGCGATGCGGCGCGCGCCGAGATCGGCTACCTGCTGGCACCCGATCGCCAGGGCCAGGGCTATATGCACGAGGCCCTGCAACAGGTACTGGCCTACCTGTTCCGCACCCTGCACCTGCATCGGGTGGAAGCCGAGATCGACCCGCGCAATGCGCCGTCCGCGCACGTGCTGGAACGCCTGGGCTTCCACCGCGAGGGGGTGCTGCGCCAGCGCTGGCGCATCCAGGGGCAGCTGGCCGACTCGGCCGTCTACGGCCTGCTGGCCGACGACGCCGCCGCAGCCACCCTCCCCGCTTGACCCAATCTGGCCAGTAGCGGGCTCAACGCACGGCCATGCCTTTGGACACATACGGCATGGCCCGCCACCGGCCTAGCATCGGAACCCCCTTCCGCTGCCGAACCGGTGCCATGAAGTCCCTGCTGCACACTGCCGCGCTCTGCGTCGGCCTGCTCATCGCCCCTGCCAGCGTGCTGGCCGCGCCCGACGCCGAGGGCAAGCCCGACCCGAAAGACGACAAGACCGAAGCGCCTGCGCTGCCCGCCGACGCCTCGGCCCGCCAGAGCATGCGCCTGGCCGGCCGCACCCTGGACTACACCGCCACCGTCGGCACCCTGCCGGTACGCGATGCCAAGGGCAAGGTGATCGCCGATGTGGTGTTCACCGCCTACACGATGCCGGGCAAGGACCGGCCGGTGACCTTCGCGCTCAATGGCGGCCCCGGTGCGTCGTCGGTGTACCTCAACATGGGCGCGATCGGGCCCAAGGTGGTGACCTTCGGCTCCGAGGGTGACAGCGCATCGGCGCCGGCCACCCTGCACGACAACCCGGGCACCTGGCTGGACTTCACCGATCTGGTGTTCATCGATCCGGTCGGTACCGGCTTCAGCCGCGCGCGGATCGGCGACGATGAAGCCAAGAAAGCGCTCTACAACCCCAGTGCCGACGTCGAATACCTGTCGCGCTCGATCTACGACTGGCTGCTGCGCAACCAGCGCATGGCCTCGCGCAAGTACCTGACCGGCGAGAGCTACGGTGGCTACCGCGGCCCGCGCATCACCCACTTCCTGCAGACCCGGCTGGGCGTGGCAATGAACGGACTGGTGCTGGTCTCGCCCTACCTGAGCCCGACCCTGGAAGACAACGCCGATGTCTCGCCGATGGCGTGGATGCAGACGCTGCCGTCGATCGCCGCGGCGCACCTGGAGCGCCAGGGCAAGCTGACCGATGCGGCGATGCGCGAGGTGGTGGAGTACACCCGTGGCGATTACGCCACCGCGTTGATGAAGGGCCGCAGCGATCCGCAGGCTACGGAAGCCATGCTGCGCCGGGTCACCGCGCTGACCGGACTGGACCCGCAGTTCGTGCGCCGCGCTGGCGGGCGCCTGGAGACCCAGGCCTACCTGCGTGAAGTGTTCCGCGACAAGGGCACGCTGGGCAGCCGCTACGACTCCAACGTGACCGCGTTCGATCCGTTCCCGAATGATCCGGAGCAGCGCGCCAACGACCCACTGCTGGACAGCATCATCGCGCCGACCACCACGGCGATGGTCGACTTCGTGACGCGCGTGGTCGGCTGGAAAGTAGATGCGCGCTACCAGGCGCTGAACTACGACGTGAACCGGCTGTGGGACCGCAATGGCGAACTGCGCCAGGGTGCGGTGACCCAGCTGCGCCAGGCGGTGGCGATCGACCCGCATCTGCAGGTGCTGATCGTGCATGGCTGGAACGACCTGTCGTGCCCGTTCATGGGCTCGATCCTGACCGTGGACCAGATGCCGACGATGGGCAGCAATCCGGACCGGGTGCAGGTGCGCAGTTATCCGGGCGGGCACATGTTCTACAGCCGGGCGGACAGCCAGGCGGCGTTCCGCAAGGATGTACAGGCGTTGTTCCAGCGTAATTGAAGGGGTTTGGCCGGGCCTGCGGCCCGGCACCCGCTGACAGCCACGGCAACGGCAACTGCAAAAGCTGGCTTCCTGAGGGCTGTTGGTGGGTGCCGACCGTTGGTCGGCACGGGGCGGACCCCGTTGCTTGGCAACGGGCCCTGACCCTGGTTCTGCTCTGGTAGGTGTCGACCTTGGTCGACACGGTGGGTGCGGAAAAATTCTTGCCCATGAAAAAGCCCGCCTGATATGGCGGGCTTTTCGTTTGCAACCCTGGCGTGGCGATCAGGTCCAGCCGAACAGCTCGAACAGCTTCAGGATCAGGTACGCGCAGCCGCCTGCCGCCGGGATGGTCAGGATCCAGGCCCAGACGATGCGCTCGATCACGCCGAACTTCAGCGAGCGCGGGTTCTTGGCGAAGCCGACGCCCATGATCGCGGTGGAGATGCTGTGCGTGGTCGAGACCGGCATGCCGAAGTGGGCCGCCAGGGTCAGGATGGTGGCCGAGCTGGTCTCCGCGGCGAAGCCGTGGATCGGGTGCAGCTTGACCATCTTGTGGCCCAGGGTCTTGATGATCTTCCAGCCGCCCGAAGCGGTACCGGCCGCCATCACCACCGCGCAGGTCAGCACGATCCACATCGCGATGCCGTCACCGGCATGCGCGTCCGGGTGCATGAAGGCCAGCCAGGACGGCAGGTCGTTCAATGCGCCGGTGGCTTCGGCACCGATCAGGGTCATGGCGATGATGCCCATGGTCTTCTGCGCGTCGTTGTGGCCGTGGGCGAAGCCCATGTAGGCCGCCGAGGCGATCTGCGCCTTGCCGAAGAAGGCGTTGACGATGCGCGGACGCGCCAGGCGGCCGATGGCACCACCGATCTTGGCCAGGCCGGCGATCAGCGCCCACAGCAGCACCATCACCACGATGCCGAGCAGGAAACCGGCAATCGGCGAGGTGATCATCGGCACGAACACCTTCCACAGCAGGCCCTTGTTCTGCGCCCAGCTGCCCAGGCGCTCGGACCAGATCAGCGCGTCCCAGTTGTTGTGGGCGGCAGCCAGGCCGGCGCCGCAGAGGCCACCGATCAGGGCGTGCGAGGACGAGGACGGCAGGCCCTTCCACCAGGTGATCAGGTTCCAGATGATGCCGCCCAGCAGGGCGCACAGGATCACCTGCGGGGTGACCTCGACCACGTTGGTGTTGAGCAGGCCCGAGGCGATGGTCAGCGCCACCGCGGTACCGGTCAGTGCACCGATGAGGTTCATGAAGGCGGCCAGCATCACCGCCCAGCCGGGCGAGAGCACCTTGGTCGCCACCACAGTGGCAATGGAGTTGGCAGTGTCGTGGAAGCCGTTGATGAACTCGAAGACGAGCGCGGCCAGGATCACCACCAGGACAAGGGTCAACATGCGGCGGCGTCCGTCAGCTGTTCTTCAACACGATCTGGTACGCCACCACGCCAGCCTCGCGGCAGCGGTCGATGGCCTTTTCCAGGATCTCGAAGAATTCCTTCAGCAGGAACATCTGCAGGTTGTCCAGGCGGCCCGAATAGATGTCGCGGTACAGCTCGAGCATCAGGCGGTCGGCCTCGTTCTCCAGCGAGCGCAGCTTCTCGTTGAGCGCGGTCATCCGGTCCAGGTTCATGTGGCGCAGATCGGCCACCATCTCCACCACCACGCCGGCGGCCTGTTCGAGCATCGCCGCGCGCGGCGCGAAGTCGATGTGCTCCAGGTGCGTCGTGGCCAGCGAATAGCGGTCGGCGAACTTCTCGATCTGCTTGGGAATCTTGTACAGCGCCGAGCCCAGCGCTTCGATGTCTTCGCGCTCGATCGGGGTCATGAAGCTGTCCACCAGCGCCTGGCTGATCTTGTCCGAGGCCGCGCGTTCGCGCAGGCGGGCCAGCTTGAAGGCGTCCAGCGCGGGCTGGCGGTCGGCCTCGCGCAGCATGGAATGCAGCGCCTTGGCGGCGTCGGAAGCCGCGACGGCAGCCTCATCGAGCAGGGTGTAGAACTGTTTGCCGGAACCGAAAATGGTCTGCAGAGAGAACATTGAGAAACCTGTCAGCCGTCGCGGGAAGGACGGCACCAGACGGAATTATGACGGCTAGATGACCATCACGGGTATCCCCGCCCCCTTTCGAGGCCTTGGAACCCCCAACCTGAACAGGCGGTTGCCACCCTGCCATGCCCCTTTGCTAAGATGCCAGCGCGCCTTCGGGCGCACCTTATGGACGACGACCCTTATCCCCCTGCGCCGCGCCGGACCCCGTTCCTGAGCGCCTGCCGCCATCGCCAGCACCCGCCCTCCCTGCCACCAACCGGGGACGACGCCCGTGTTTGAAATGATCCTGATTGTCTTCGCGCTTGTTCTGCTGAACGGCTTCTTCGCCATGTCCGAGATGTCGGTCATGACCTCGCGCAAGAGCCGCCTGAAGCAGATGGCTGCCACCTCCAAGCGCGCGGCCAAGGCACTGGAGCTGTCCGAGAAGCCGGAGAGCTTCCTGTCCACCGTGCAGATCGGCATCACCGTCATCGGCGTGCTGACCGGCTACCTCGGCGGTGAGGCGTTGGGCGAGGCCTTCGCCGGCTGGATCCAGGGGCTGATGCCGGGGTTTGCGTACGCGGGCAACATCGGTACCGCGCTGGCCGTCAGCCTGATCACCTTCATCACGCTGATCTTCGGCGAACTGGTGCCCAAGCGCCTGGCGCTGACCCGCTCGGAGGCCATTGCCGGCCTGGTCGCGATGCCGATGAGCTGGCTGGCCAAGCTGGCCCTGCCCTTCGTCTGGCTGCTGTCCAAGACCACCCAGCTGGTGCTGCGCCTGTTCGGCCTGGGCAAGGACGAAGTCGCCTCGGTGACTGAAGAAGAGATCCGCATGCTGGTGGCCGAGAGCCACGAAGCCGGTGTGATCGACGCCCACGAGCGTGACATGATGAACCGCGTCATGCGCCTGGGCGACCGCACCGCCGACAGCCTGATGACCCCGCGCAACCGCATTGCCTGGCTGGACACCCAGGCCGGGCTGGAGCGCAACCTGGAAATCATGGCCGAGCACGAGTTCTCGCGGTACCCGGTGTACCGCGACAACGACATGGACGTGGTCGGCGTACTTGAATTGAAATCGCTGGCCACGCGCATGGCACGCGGCGACAACGCGCTGTTCCAGACCTTGCGCGAACCGCTCTACGTGTCCGAATCGACCCACGCGATGAAGCTGCTGGAGATCTTCCGCGAGGAACAGCAGTCGATGGCGCTGGTGGTGGACGAGTACGGCGAGATCCAGGGCCTGGTGACCATCAGCGACCTGATGGGCGCCGTGGTCGGCCGCCTGCAGGCGGTGGAGAATGCCGATGAAGATGCGCTGGTGGTGACCCGCGAGGACGGTTCGCTGCTGGTGGATGGCTCGCTGCCGATCGAAGACCTGCGCGAACTGATCGGCAGCAACGAGCTGCCCGATGCCGAGGACGGCGATTACTACACCCTGGCCGGCATGTGCATCCACTACTTCGGCCGCATCCCGCACGCAGGCGAGTACTTCGACTGGGCCGGCTGGCGCTTCGAAGTGGTCGACCTGGACGGTGCGCGGGTGGACAAGCTGCTGCTGCGCACGCTGTCCGACGAGCAGGCCGATGAGCTCACCGCCTGAGGCCGGCCAGGGTCCAGGCGCCGAGCGCCCGGCCTACCGCAACGAGGGCATCCGCACCCTGCTGGAGATGTTCGCTTCCGGCGACCCCGCCGAGCACATGCCGCTCGGCCAGATCCTGAGCAACCTGCAGCAGAGCGCGTTCGGCGTGTTCCTGTTCGTGGCGATCCTGCCCTCGTTCATCCCGATCCCGGGCATGGGTGGCGCGGTCAGCGGCCCACTGGTGATCCTGATCGGCCTGCAGATGCTGTTCTGCCTGCGCCGGCCGTGGCTGCCCGGCTTCATTGCCCGCCGCGGACCCAAGCGCGGCACCATGCACCGTTTCCTGGACCGCATCGACCGCCCACTGCGGCGCCTGGACAGGATGCTGAGGCCACGCCTGCCGCAGCTGTTGACGCCCCTCCCCGCCCACGCCTTCAGCGGCCTGCTGCTGGTGCTGCTGGGCCTGCTGCTGTCGTTGCCGATTCCCTTCACCAATTTCCTGTTCGGCTTCCAGCTGCTGCTGTTCTCGCTGGCGCTGCTGGAACGCGATGGCGCGCTGATGCTGTTCAACTGGATCGCCGCGTTGGCGGCGATCGCCTTCTTCGGCTTCAGTTCGGGGCAGCTGGTGGGTTACACGGTGGACCTGTTCCAGCGCTGGTTCTGAACCGGAATCCGGTAGAGCCGGCCGCTGGCCGGCTGCCACGTTTCCAGGTCTGCCGGCCAGCGTCCGGCACTACCAATACCGGACATCGATCCTCACCGAAGATCGATGAAGCCATTGTCGGCCAATTGCGCCGGCTCGTCCTGCACCGCCGACAGCACGAAATTCAACGCCTTGCCCAGCAGCGTGCCCGGACCATCCCAATACTCGGCCGAGTCGGCCCGCACGTGGATCAGGCGCAGGTTCGGGTCGTCCTTGCCGCCCGGGAAAAACAGTTTCATCGCCGGCGACCACAGTTCCTCGATCTTCGCGCGGTCATCAACGATGCGCGCGCGCCCTGCCACCGATACGTAGGTGTTCTTCGACGGCGAGGCATAGGCCACGTTGACGTGCGGATCAAGCGCGATCTCGGCAACCTTCGGGCTGTCGGCGGTGATGACGAACCACAGGTCACCGTCGAAGGTGACCTGCTGGGTGGCCAGCGGCCGGCTGTAGAGTCGTCCGTCGACGCCGGTGGTGGTGAACATCGCCACCTCCACGTCCTTGATCAGTTCGGCCAGCTGGGCGATGTGTTCGGCGCGGGTATCCGCCATGGGAGGCTCCAATGGGAAGAGCCCCCATCAGACCCGTCGCGGCTGCAACGGGCCGTGACGCCATTGTTCAGCCCGCGTGGCGGGCATGCCAGGCCTGCATCGCCAGTTCGAACGAACGCAGGCGCGCACGGTGGTCATGCAGGTTGGCGGTGAGCATCAGCTCGTCCGGCGAGTGCCGCTCAACGAACGCGGCGATGCCATCGGCCACCTGCTGCGGATCGCCGAGCACGGTGCAGGCCAGGGCCCGCTCCACGCCGAGCTTTTCGTGCGGCTCCCAGAAGGCTTCGATGTCGTCGATCGGCGCCGGAATCTTGCCCGGCCGGCCGCGGCGCAGGTTGACGAAACTCTGCTGCTGGCTGGTGAACAGGCGGCGCGATTCGGCCTCGCTGTCACTGGCGACGACATTCAGGGCCAGCATCGCGTGCGGCTGCTTCAACGTGGCCGAGGGGCGGAACTCGCGGCGGTACACCGCCAGCGCCTCGTCCATGGCATCGGGCGCGAAGTGCGAGGCAAACGCATAGGGCAGGCCCATCGCGGCGGCCATGCGCGCGCCGAACAGGCTGGACCCCAGGATCCAGGTCGGCACCCGCAGGCCACCGCCCGGAACCGCCTGCACCGCCTGCCTGGGCTGTACCGGCTCGAAGTAGTGCAGCAGTTCGCGCACGTCCTGCGGGAACTGGTCGGCGCTGTCGAAGTAGCGGCGCAGTGCACGCGCGGTGGGCTGATCGGTGCCCGGCGCACGGCCGAGGCCGAGATCGATGCGGTCCGGATACAGCGAAGCCAGCGTGCCGAACTGCTCGGCCACCTGCAGCGGCGCATGGTTGGGCAGCATGATGCCGCCGGCACCGACGCGGATGCGCCGGGTGCCGCCCGCGACGTGGCCGATCAGCACGGCCGTGGCCGCGCTGGCGATGCCGGGCATGTTGTGGTGTTCGGCCAGCCAGTAACGGCGGTAGCCCAGCGCATCGGCGTGCTGGGCCAGTTCCAGCATGTTGGCGAAGGCGGCGGTGGTGTCACTGCCCTCGCAGACCGGGGCCAGGTCAAGGATCGACAACGGGATCATCAGCGGTTTTCCGTCTCAGTATCCCCCCTGCATGGGGTCGGCCAAGCGCAGCGGCCAGTGACGGTGGCGGGATGCTGATTCCCGCGGAGCCGGTTCAGGGCCTGCCGGACCGTGTAGAGCCGAGCCCATGCTCGGCTGCTGTTGATCAACAAAAGGCAGCCGAGCATGGGCTCGGCTCTACAGAAGCGTGTCAGAACGCGCTGGGGCGCGGCTCCGGCAGCGGCTGGTCGACCATCGGCTTCAGTTCGGCATCCAGCGCCACGCGCTCGTCGAACACGAAACAGCGGCCTTCATAACCTTCGCCGCCGACCTCCTCGAAGTAGCCGAGGATGCCGCCATCGAGCTGCAGCACGTTGTCCATGCCATCGTTGGCCATCCACAGTGCGGCCTTCTCGCAGCGGATGCCGCCGGTGCAGAAACTGACCACGGTGCTGTCCTTCAGTGCCTCGCGATGCGGCGCCAACGCCTCCGGCAGGTCGGTGAACTTGTGGATGGGCAGTACCAGCGCATCCTTGAAGGTGCCGTACTCCACTTCCTGCAGGTTGCGGGTATCGAGCATCACCACCGGCTTGCCGGCGTCATCGTGGCCCTGCCGCAGCCAGCGCTGCACGGTGGCCGGATCGACCGCCGGTGCACGCGGATAGTCCAGCGGCTGGCCGTCATCGCGGCGGAAGCTGATGATCTCGTCCTTCACCTTGGCCTTCAGCCGCGCGAACGGCTGGTGCTCGCTCAGGCTGGTCTTGACCCGCATCCCGGCAAAACGCGCATCGGCATGCAGCGCGGCGTAGAAATCCTCGACCGCCTCCGGCTCACCGGCCAGGAACAGGTTCAGTCCCTCGCCCGCCACCAGGATCGTGCCCCGCAACCCGGCCGCCTGGGCACGCGCCAGCAGCTGGTCGCACAGGGCCTGGGGGGCGTCGATGACGGCGAAATGGTAGGCAGCGGTGTTGGCGATCATCCTGCCATTTTAGCGCCTCCAGCCCGCACAGACAGATTCAGGGGGTCAGAGCCTTGCACGGCAGAGGGATCCGACCCCGGCAGCCACCCTCCCACTGAAGCCCGGCTTTTGACGTTGCCGTTGCCGTTGCATCGGCGGGTGCCGGGTGCAACCCGGCCAGAAGCCCCTTACCCCCGCAACAGCACGAACGGCAGCAGCACCAGCGCCGCCGCAGCGGCCATGCCCAGCAGCACCAGCACCACGAACACCGGCCGCCGCCGGAACAGGCTGCCAAAGGTCTCCGCCGTGCCATCCCGCAACGCCTGCTCACGCTCGGCCCGCACGCGCGCACCGCGCGCCGCCTGGTACCCGGCCATCAGCGCCTTCGCGCGCGGATGATCGGCGTCCTCGCGCAGCCACAGGCCACCGTTGGAAATACCCCAGGGGCTGGGTTCGGTGCGGTACCAGGCGATGCCGTGCTGGTCGAGCAGCGTGCAGACATCGGCATATTCGTCGTCGCCGACATTGCGCAGATTGAGCAGGAGTTTTGCCATGCCGCCATGATACCCGGCGCCGATGCGCTACCCTTGCCGCCCTCGCCCTGCGCCCTTCTGGAGACACCCGATGCGCCGCCTGCTGCTTCCCCTGCTGCTGTCCCTCGCCGCCGCTGGCTGCTCGAGCGAGCCCTCCGGTCCGCCGCCGGGCGGCACCCTGACCACCTTCGAGCGCATCGATACCGTCGCTGGCACCGGCACCGAAGCCGTTCCCGGCAGCAAGGTCACCGTGCACTACACCGGCTGGATCTACGACAACCGCACCGAAACCAAGCACGGCAAGACCTTCGACAGCTCCTTCAAGCACGGCCAGCCGTTCACCTTCGCGCTCGGCGCCGGCCAGGTCATCCGCGGCTGGGATGAGGGCGTGGCCGGCATGAAGGTCGGCGGCAAGCGCACGCTGATGATCCCGCCGGATTACGGCTACGGCGACCGCCGGGTCGGGCCGATTCCGGCCGGTTCGTCGCTGGTGTTCGATGTCGAGCTGCTCGATGTCAAGCCGTAATACCGCATTGCCCCATCGGGTCGCCGTCATCGGCGGTGGCCCGGCCGGCCTGTTCGCCGCCGAGCGCCTGCGCGCCGCGGGGCTGGACGTGGACCTGTACGAGGCCAAGGGCTCACCCGGCCGCAAGTTCCTGATCGCCGGCAAGGGCGGTCTCAACCTCACCCATTCCGATCCGCGGCCGCTGTTCGACAGCCGCTACCGCGAGCAATCCACGGCCGTGGGCCGCTGGCTGGATGGCTTCGACGCGCAGGCGCTGCGCGACTGGGCTGCCGGCCTTGGCGTGGAGACCTATGTCGGCAGCTCCGGCCGCGTGTTTCCGGTCGACCGCAAGGCTGCGCCGCTGCTGCGCGGCTGGGTGCGCCGACTGAAGGAACAGGGCGTGCGCCTGCATGCCAACCACCGCTGGATCGGCTGGGGCAACGACGGCGCGCTGCGCTTCGCCACCGAAGCCGGCGAGATCGATGTCCACGCCGATGCCAGCGTGTTGGCGATGGGTGGCGGCAGCTGGCCGCAGCTGGGCAGTGATGGCGCCTGGGTCGCCCCCTTGCAGGCACGAGGCGTGGACATTGCGCCGCTGCAATCGGCCAACTGCGGCTTCGACATCGACTGGACGCCGTTCTTCGCCCAGCGCAATGCAGGCGCACCGTTGAAGCCGGTGGTCGCGCACTGGCTCGACCTGGCCGGACAACCGCAGTCGCTGCAGGGCGAATGCGTAGCCAGCGAGTACGGCATCGAAGGCAGCCTGATCTACGCGCTGGCCGCAGACCTGCGCGAGACCATCAACCGTGATGGCCATGCCATGCTGTGGCTGGACCTGGTACCGGGACGCGATGAAGCACGCCTGCTGGCCGATCTTTCGCGGCCGCGCAAGGGTCGCAGTTTTGGTGAGCATCTGCGCCGCCAGGCCGGCCTGGATGCGGTGAAGGCCACCCTGGTGTTCGAGATCCTTGGCAAGGATGCGGGCCACGACCTGCCTGCCGTGGCTACCACGCTCAAGCGCCTGCCGTTGCGCCTTCTGCGTCCACGGCCGATGGCCGAGGTGATCAGCACTGCCGGCGGCGTGCGCCTGGATGCGCTGGATGATGGCCTGATGCTGCGGGCAGCACCCGGCGTATTCTGTGCCGGCGAGATGCTGGACTGGGAGGCCCCCACGGGGGGCTACCTGCTGACGGCGTGCTATGCCAGTGGCCTGCGCGCCGCCGAGGGCGTGATCGGGTGGCTGGCTGGGCGGTGACACCCGCATTGTGGAGTTTAGCCATGCTCAACTGCCTTTGATTCAGGCGATGAAGCAGTCGAGCATGGCTCGACTCTACAATCCCCGGGCGCTCACCACGGCCTGCGCATGCTCACCGAAGCCAGCGCCACGCCGCTGGGATGCGGGTAGGCTTCCTCCCGCACGGCAATGAATCCCTGCCGTTGGTAGAACGGCACGGCGTTTAGCGAGGCTGACAGCACCACCTCGCGCTCACGATCGGCCATCGCCAGCAGACGCTGCATCAGCGCCTGGCCGATGCCCGTGCCGCCACGATCCGGATCGACGAACAGCGCATCGACTTCATTGGCGTCGGTATCAAACACGCCGAACCCGAGCAGGACACCCTGCCCGTCCTCGGCCACCACGCAGCCTCCCTGCCCCAGCAGCCGTGCGTACTGCGACGGCGGCGGCGAAGCAGACCACGGATCGATCACCTCCGCCGGGTAATGGCTGCTGCACGTCTCGCGAACGCAACGCGTGCGCAGTGCCCACAGCGTGGCGACATCGTCGATGGTGCCGGTCCTGAACCGCATGACATCCCCCTGTAGAGCCGAGCCCATGCTCGGCTCGGCTGTTCTTCGTTCCAACATCGCGATGAGAGAAGCAGCCGAGCATGGGCTCGGCTCTACAGCAACACATTATCGCGACTTGCTGGCGCGCAGCGCCTGGATCTTCGGCGGCGGCTGGAACGAATCGCTGCGTGCATCGGCCCAGAATGCATGGAACACCGCATGATCCGGCACCTTGTGCAGCAGCTCGCCCGGTTCCAGGTAGCGGTACAGCGACGCCAGCGAGCGGATCTCGACAGGCGAAACACGACGCAGGATGTGCTCCGGCCCCAGTTCGGCCGGATCGTTCAGGCCGGCCGCACACAACAGCTCCTTCAGGGCGTGCAGCGTGTGCTCGTGGTAGCTGTACACGCGGGTGGCCTTGTCCGGTGCATCCAGGTGCTTCCAGCGCGCCCGGTCCTGGGTGGCGATGCCGGTCGGGCACTTGTCGGTATGGCAGCTCAGCGACTGGATGCAGCCCAGCGCGAACATGAAGCCACGGCCGGCATTGCACCAATCGGCACCCAGCGCGATGGTGCGCGCGATGTCGAAGGCGCTGGTGATCTTGCCCGCCGCGCCGATGCGGATCCGCTCGCGAAGGTCCAGGCCGACCAGCGTGTTGTGCACCAGCAGCAGTGCTTCGTGCATCGGCACGCCGACATGGTCGACGAACTCCGCCGGTGCTGCGCCAGTACCGCCTTCGGCACCGTCGACCACGATGAAGTCCGGCAGCAGGCCGGTTTCCTGCATCGCCTTGGCAATGCCGAACCACTCCCACGGGTGGCCGATGGCCAGCTTGAAACCGACCGGCTTGCCGCCGGACAGTTCGCGCAGACGGGCGACGAACTGCAGCAGTTCGACCGGCGTCGAGAACGCCGAGTGACGCGACGGCGATACGCAGTCCACGCCCATCGGCACGCCACGGGTGACCGAGATCTCAGCGGTCACCTTTGGCGCCGGCAGCACGCCGCCATGACCGGGCTTGGCGCCCTGCGACAGCTTGATCTCGATCATCCTGACCTGATCATGGGTGGCGTTGGCGACGAAGCGCTCTTCACTGAAACCGCCCTTTTCGTCACGGCAACCGAAGTAGCCCGAGCCGATCTCCCACACCAGATCGCCGCCCATCTCGCGGTGGTATGGCGAAATCGAACCTTCGCCGGTGTCGTGGTAGAAGCCACCGCGCCGCGCGCCTTCGTTCAGTGCGCGGATCGCGTTGGCCGACAGCGAGCCGAAGCTCATCGCCGAAATATTGAACACGCTCGCCGAATACGGCTTTGCACAATTGGCGCCGATCAGCACGCGGAAATCGTGCTTGGCGATGGCGGTCGGCGCCAGCGAGTGGTTGATCCACTCGTAATCCACCGCGTAGGTGCTGCGCAGGGTGCCGAACGGCACCGTGTCCATCTCGTTCTTGGCCCGCTGGTAGATCAGTGCACGCTGCTGGCGCGAGAACGGCACGTCCTCCAGGTCGCTCTGCACGAAGTACTGGCGGATTTCCGGACCGATCGATTCCAGGCCGTAGCGGAAGTGCGCCATCACCGGATAGTTGCGGCGCAGCGTGCTGCGCTTCTGCAGCAGGTCCCAGGTCCCCAGTGCCACCATCGCGGCGGTCAGGCCGACGCCCCAGTACCAGGCCGGCCAGATCGTGGCCAACCACAGGCAGATGGGGAACATCAGGATGGCGAGCAGGTAGACGATATACCGGTGCATGGCGTTCCTTGGTTGCAACTGCCTGCGAGTCTACCGTGCTGCCCGCCGCCCGGGTTTACAGGCGATCGTCAACCACGTTGCGTGGCCAGGCCGATTTGACGTCGTAGACCAGGCCGCCCGGCGCCAGCAGCGACCGGATACCGGCCTCGTCCATCGCCTTGAAGCGGGCATGGGCAACCGCCAGCACCACCGCGTCATAGGCCCCTGCCACGGGTTCGGCCAGCCACTGCACGCCCTCATCGGCCAATGCCGCCGGGCCGACCCAGGGATCACTGACCTCGACCTGAGCGCCGGCATCACGCAGGCGCTGCGCCAGCTCCAGCGCGCGGCTGTTGCGCAGGTCCGGGCAATCCTCCTTGAAGGTCACACCGAGCACCAGGATGCGCGACTGCACTGGTTCGCGGCCGCGTTCGGCCAGCATCGCCAGCACCCGCGACGCCACATGCTCACCGACGCGGTTGTTGACCTGCCGCGCGGTGTGGATCAGGTCCGGGTGGTAGCCCACGCTCTCGGACTTGTGCAGCAGGTAATACGGGTCCACGCCGATGCAATGGCCGCCGACCAGGCCCGGCCGGAATGGAAGGAAGTTCCACTTGCTGCCGGCGGCATCGAGCACATCCTGGGTATCGATGCCCAGCCTGTCGAAGATCAGCGCCAACTCATTGACCAGCGCGATGTTCACATCGCGCTGGATGTTCTCGACCACCTTGGCCGCCTCGGCCACGCGCATCGATGGCGCGGGGAACGTGCCGGCGGCAATGATGCGCTGGTACAGGCCATCGATCACCGCAGCCACTTCCGCTGTCGACCCCGAGGTGATCTTGCGGATGTCGGCCAGGCGCCGCTGGCGGTCACCGGGACTGACCCGCTCCGGGCTGTAACCGCAGTAGAAGTCTTCGTTGAAGCGCAGGCCCGAGCCTTCTTCCAGCAGCGGCACGCAGACTTCTTCAGTGGTGCCGGGGTACACCGTGGATTCGTAGATCACCAGGTCACCCGCGCGCAGATGGCTGGCGATCAGCCGCGTCGCCGAACGCAACGGCTCCAGATCGGGCTGCTCATAGGCATCGATCGGCGTCGGCACGGTGACGATGTAGACGTTGCATGCATCAAGCAAGGCCGGATCGCTGCCGTACTGCAGCTGCCGAGCACTGGCCAGCTCGTCGGCCTCCACCTCCAGCGTATGGTCCTGGCCATCGCGCAGCTCGGCGATGCGATCGGCATCGATGTCGAAGCCCAGCGTCGGCCAGTGCCGACCGAAGGCCACCGCCAACGGCAGGCCGACGTAGCCCAGGCCGATCACCGCAAAACGCGGGGTCTCCGCTGCCGCAAGGGACGCGCTCACTGGCATGTCCCGCGCAACGGCATGCATGCCGCCATGGATTCGGCCGACCTGCTCATTCGCTGCACCACTCCGTGTAATTCCACGCCAGAAAGGCGACAGCGTAACGGCCCGGGCGCCTGCCCGCCAAGATGGGATCAGGAGCCCAGTGCGACCGCGGCCGGTTCCAGTTCGCCATCGGCGCCGGTCCAGGCCTGCCGCAGGCGCTCGAAGCCACCGCTGCCAAGCAGGAAGCCCGGCCACGCCGATTCAACGATCTGTGCCAGCAGCTCCGCATCAATGCGCCGGGTTCCCATCGACCAGCGCGGAAACGCCCGCTGCGCCACCGGCGCGCGGCACAGCACCTTCAGCTGGCCATGGCTGCGCGCATTGACGATGCGCTGGTACACCGAATCGATACCGTCCTCCGGGCCTTCCAGGTACTGCAGGAAACGGCTGCCATCGAACATCAGCACACCGGTGACACCGGCTACACGGTTGAATGCCGTGGCATCGGCCAGCAGGCGGTCAAGATCGGTTGTCTGCAGATCGGCGCGGGCCTCACTGGCATAGGCAATCGCGTGCAGCGACATCGTGCGGCTCCCCCCCTGGGAACGATGGTTGGGACTATGACATGAATGGGAGCGACAGTTAAACACGCTGCCGCTCCACGGCAATCCAGCTGCGATTCTGCAGCTGGGCTACAATCGGCGCCGCGCTGCAGGCCCGGATGGCGAAACTGGTAGACGCATCGGACTTAAAATCCGCCGGGGGCAACCCCATGCCGGTTCGATTCCGGCTCCGGGCACCAACCGCGCTGCGCGAGTACACCTTAGATTGCACGCGAGTAACGCGGCTGTTCATGCGCCGCGCGCAGGTAGGGGTCGAAACACATCGCCAGCAGCCGCAGCAGCGGCCGACCCGGCTCGCTGGCGCGCACTACACCGTCGCGGTATTCGGCCAGGCCGTCTTCCTGCAACCGCTGCACCGAACGCAGGTCCTCGGCGAAGTACTGCTCGAAATCGACGCCATGGCGCTGGCCCAGCACGGCACCGTCCACCTCGCCCTGGCACATCAGCTGCTGGATGAGTTCAGCGCGCAGCTGGTCGTCGGCGCTCAGTGCCACGCCGCGCCAGACCGGCAGCTGGCCCTGGTCCACCGCGTCCTCCCACGACGGCAGGTCACGCGGATTCTGGCTGTAGGTGGCACCGATATGACTGATCGCACTCACGCCCAGGCCGAGCAGGTCGGTATCGGCGTGGGTGGTATAGCCCATGAAGTTGCGATGCAGCTGGCCGGCACGCTGCGCGCGCGACAGGTCCTCTTCCGGCAGCGCGAAGTGATCCATGCCGATGTACTGGTAACCCGCAGCAGAAAGCTTCTCCACCGCCAGGCCCAGCAGCGCCAGCTTGTCTTCCGGTGAAGGCAACCGGCGCTCGTCGATCTGCTTCTGCGCGCGGAACAGGTGTGGCAGGTGTGCGTAGCCATACACCGCCAGGCGATCCGGTCGCAATGCCAGCACTCGTTCCAGGGTGCGGCCGAATCCCTGCAGGCTCTGTCCAGGCAGCCCATAGATCAGGTCGACGTTGACAGAGCGCATGCCGCTGTCGCGGCAGGCATGCAGGATGTCCAGCGTCTGCTGCACGCCCTGTATGCGGTTGATCGATTCCTGCACATGCGGATCGAAATCCTGCACGCCCAGGCTGGCCCGGTTGAAGCCCAGCCGCGCCAGCATGGCGACATCGCGGGTATCGATGAAGCGCGGATCGAGTTCGATCGAGAAATCGCGCTGCGGCGAATCGCTGAAATCGAAGCGCCGGCGCAGCCCCTCCACCAGCGTGGTCATCGCCTCGGCCTCGAGGAAGTTCGGCGTACCACCGCCCAGATGCAGCTGGATGACCTCACGGCCGTCCTCGAACTGCGGCGCCAGCAGGTCGGCCTCGGCCAGCACGCGCGCGACGTAGCTGTGGCCCCGACCGCGGTCGCGGGTGATCACCCGGTTGCAGCCGCAGTAGAAGCAGGGGCTGGAGCAGAACGGCACATGCACGTACAGCGACAGCGCGCGCGCCAGCTGGTTGCTGTCGGCGATCGCCTGGCGCAGCGCCGGCGCGTCGAAGCCATCGTGGAAGTGCGGCGCGGTCGGATACGAGGTGTAGCGCGGCCCCGGCCGGTCATGCCGGCGCAGCAGGTCGGGGTCGAAGGTCCAGGCCAGGCCACCGGCGGCGGGAGAGAACGTGTCCATGCCGCCAGCATCGCGCCGGACGGCCATGACCGCCTTGACCCAGATCAATCGCGGGTGGGGATTCCCAGCACCGGCAGACCCACCTGCGGCCAGCGCAGCATCTGGTAGCGCTTCCAGAAGCTGTCACCGATGCGCGCGGCGACGTCGTTGGCCAGCTCCTGCATCGGCGGGTTGCCGCACTCGGCGGTGGTGATCCGGAACAGCACCAGCCAGCGATCGAACAAGTCCTTGTCCAGCTCGATGGCCATGTGCTTGGACATCGGCGAGCCCTTGAAGCGGCGCGTGCCGCGCAGCATCGCCGACCAGAAATCGACCAGCTGCGCCAGATGTTCCGGCCAGTCGTGGACATGCGCCTGGAACACCGGCCCCAACCGCTCTTCCTCGCGCACGCGCGCATAGAAGTCGTGGACCAGGCGGGTCACTTCCTGCTCGGTGCACAGCCCGGGCGAGGCGACGGGCAGGACAGGTGGCGGTATTGCGTTCATCGGGGGTACCCAAAGCGTGCCGGCAGTGTGCCGCAGCCGGCCGGCACCGCCGTTGATCCAGATCAATGTCGGCGCAGTCCGCTGCACCTAGGCTGCCACGATTGCAGGAAGCATGCCCTGCGGATGCTGCGCCGGCCTCGGCGGAGTATACGCGCCGCCCTCATTCCGATCCGGGACAGCATGAACAGACCCTCTCCCAGCCGCCGCCAGCGGCTGATCCAGCACTGGGGCGCCATCCTCTGGCCCAGCTTCATCGCTGCCGGCCTGGCCAGCGTGGTGTTCTTCGCCTTCGTCGACCCGCTGCGGTTGCAGGCGATCAGCTTCCCGGGCACGGCGATCAGCCGTGAACTGGGCTATACGGCAGGATTCTTCATGTTCTGGTCGGTGACCGCACTTTCCAGCGCGGTCACCTGGTACCTGCAGCGGCCCCTGCCGAGCGATGACGACGACGAGCTGCCGCTGGGATGAGTACGCCCTGTACCGGAACCGGAACCCCACGCCTCTGGCGTTGGCGCGGCGCGCTCAGCGCGCTCTTGCTGGTCCTGTTCTATGCCCTGCCATGGCTGCGCTGGAATGGACACCAGGCCCTGCTGCTGGACATCAACGCACGGCGCTTCGACCTGTTCGGCTGGACGTTGTGGCCCGGCGATGTCGGCGTGCTGATCGGGTTGCTGGCGGTGCTGGCGGTGGGCCTTGCGCTGCTCACCCACCTCGCCGGCCGCATCTGGTGCGGTCATGCCTGCCCGCAGACGCTGTGGCGTCGTGCCTTCGACTGGATCGCGCACGGCATGGCCAAGGTCTTGCCAGTGCCAGCCGTGCGCCCGGCCACCCAGGTCGCCTGGGGGTTGCTGTCGCTGTGGACTGGCATCACCTTCGTCGGCCTGTTCAGCCCGATCGCCGGACTGCTGGCCGCCGCTCCGCATGCCGGCTGGAGCGGCTGGGAAACATTCTGGGTGCTGTTCTATGCCGCCGCCACCTGGGGCAATGCCGGCTTCCTGCGCGAGCAGGTGTGCCGTTCGCTGTGCCCGTTCGCGCGCATGCAACCACTGCTGATCGATCCACATACACCACGCATGCTGTACGACGCGCGCCGCGGCGAACCGCGCGGCATGCGCCCTCCGGGCATGGGGGGCGTGCTCGGACGCGGACGCGGCCTGCTCGACCCGACCACCGCACAGGACTACGTGTTCCGCGCCGCACATCCGCTGCTGGCCGGACCGATGCCCACCTTCAGCGCCGATCGCCTGGGCGACTGCACCGACTGCGCCGCGTGTGTCAGCGCCTGCCCGATGCAACTGGACATCCGCCAGGGACCGCAGGCCGATTGCCTGGCCTGCGGCGCCTGCCTGGACGCCTGCTCGCGGCAGCAGCACCAGGCCGGTTTCGGCCCGGGGCTGGTGCGCTACTGCAGTCCGCAGGCCATGGCCGGGCAACCGCGGCAATGGTGGCGACCGCGGACCCTGGCACTGCTGTCAATGCTGCTGGCCCTGTTGGCCTGTGGCGCCTGGCGCCTGCTTTGAATCAACGGGTCAACGCGGCCCGTTGGCGTGCGGCGGCACCAGCTGCGCACGTCGGACGATGCCGAGCTGTTCGATGATCAGCGCCATTTCATTGGTGACTTCGGTACGCTCGGTCCCCTGCGGGACCAGGCGGTCCAGCACCTGCTGGTAGGTATCCCAGAACGCCGGACCGCATCCGTGTTTGTGATAACTGGCTTCCAGTTCGCGGCGTACCCGTTCAGCCAAGCCATGCATGCCGTATTCCATACGACCTCCGTTGGACTTGTTCTGCATCGTTTGACGGTCTACCGACTCACTTGCGAGCTACTGAAAGACTCCCGGGCTTCACGCCCGGTTGATGCCAATTAGTCATAGATTTCACGACAGGTCAATTACATGCAGCGACTTTCGTGATCGAAATTATTAATCGTTCACGAAACCACATACGGGATGACAGGCTTCCCGGATGGGCCGGAGCCGACAACCTACCCGATTCCTCCAGCCTCTGCCCTGGTAGGCCTCATCGATAGCCCGACCCCGTTCCATCGAAGTTTCCTATGTTGCTAAGCATACTTAGCAAATGGCACTTAGAGTGCTATATGCGACAAAAGGCGGCGCAGTTGAGGCTTATTCGCCCTGCGTGGCTTCAGTTGCCGGGAACAGGTTGGGGTAGCGCTGATGCAGGATGTATTGGCGTAACGCAGGAATAGGGAAATCCTTGGGCCATTGCGACACTGCAGATCGGCTTATGCCAAAGAAGCGCGCCAGTTCGGCATCGGTGCGGAAACCCAGCCGGGTGCGCACCTGCCCCTTGCTCCAGAATTCGGTCACGGTCGGTCCTTCTGTTAACCAGACTTATTCTTGGAACAAGGGATCTTTGCGATCCACGCGTTAAGCTGGCTTGCATAGATGAATACTCTCGGCCAACGACTCGCCATTGCCATGAAGAAAGCCGGGCACCCTCGCCCGGCCGATCTGGCCCGCGCCGCCGATTCGACGACGGCAACCATCAGCAACTGGCTCAACGACCACGTCAGCCCCGCCCATGTGAAGGCCGAACAACTGTTCCGCATCGCCGATGCGGCCAAGCTGGACGCGCGTGAACTGCTGTATGGCGTGAGCGGGCTAGGCGTCGGTGAGCGGGGCAATACCTATATCCCCAGCCAGGCCCATTTGGATGTCTGGCAGGACGCCTACGAACTGGTCAGCCATCTGGTGGAAGAGAAAGGCCTGGAGATCGACCATCGCCGCCACGCGGCCCTGGACCTGCTGGCCTTCGAACTGCTGATGGACGGCTTCAGCCGCAGCAAGGTCATCCGGGTGCTGACGACCTCGATGACGTGAATGCACTACCGCTGGTAGCATGGTCGCCGATGGGGATGGGGCTCCCCCGATAACCGCCTGAAAGGGCTGATGGCTCCTGCCAGGACGAACCGGCGTTCGTCGATGGCAGGCCGTGCCTGCCCTCGGCGTTCGCCATCGAATCAGCGAACCCGTACCCGAGGCACGTGATGCACGCATTGAACAACTACTTGCTGGTCTTCATCGGCGGCGGGCTCGGCGCCTGCCTTCGCCATGCCTGCAACCTGATCGGTACGCGGGTGGCAGTCGGCAGCCCGTGGCCATGGTCGACCTTCCTGATCAACATCAGCGGCGCGCTGCTGATGGGCGTGCTGGTCGAAGCCTTCGCCCTGCGCAATGGCGCCTCGCCGCAGCTGCGCCTGCTGCTGGCCACCGGCGTTCTCGGCGGCTACACCACGTTCTCCACCTATGCGCTGGAAATCGGCGTGCTGCTGCAGCGCGGCCAGCACGGCCTGGCAGCGTTGTACGCCGGCGGTTCGGTGGCACTGGGCCTGGTCGGCCTGTTCGGTGGCATGAAACTGGCCCGGCTGGTGCTGGGCTGAGACTCAGGCCGCGCCGGCGCGGGCCTGCCCGCGCCACTCGCGCGGCGACTGCCCGGTGTGCGCCTTGAATGCGCGCGACAGCGCGGCTTCGCTGCCGTACCCCACATCGTCGGCAATCCGCTTGAGCGGTCTGCCCTGGCGCAGTGCCTGCTGCGCCAGGCCCACCCGCCAGCCCTGCAGGTATTGACCGGGCGTGGTGCCCATCGCCTCACGGAAACTGGCAGCAAACACGCTGCGTGACATGCCGGCGACCTCGGCTAGGTCTTCCAGGGTCCAGGACTGTGCGGGCGCCTCATGCATCGCCACCAGCGCCAGCCGCAGCCGCGGATGACCCAGCCCGGCAAACAGGCCACCACGCATTTCGCCACCTTCCATCAGCTGGCGCAGCACCTGGATCATCACCACCTCGAACAGCCGGTTGACCATCGCCGCACGCCCGCAACGCTGCTCGAAGGCTTCCTCGAACAGCAGTTCCAGCGCTGCGTTGCCGCCGTACAGATCGGCCAGCGGCAGGCATATGAAATCGGGCAATGCGGCGCTGATCGGGTTGAGCCGTCCCCCCTCGAAATGCAGGTTGGCGCAGGCCATGTCGGCGCCGTGCTGCGGATCGGTGCTGAACCGATGCGGCATCGGCCGCGGGTACAGCAGCAGGCTCGGTACCTCGACCTGCACGGTCTGCTGGCCGTGGCTGACCTGCAGCGGGCCACGTCGCACCAGGTGCAACTGCCCGGCTTCATCCTCGCCCTCCAGCGTGTTGATGCCGCACAGCGCGCCGGCATGGAACACCGAGGCGGTGACCGAAAAACGTTCCAGCAGAATGGCGAGACGGTCGACCATGACGGGACTCCGGGTCAAGCGAGACTAACGCAATGTGACAGATCGTATCGGAATCGGCGGTTGAGGGGGCGGCACTGGCTGAGTGATCCGTCTCGAATTCATGCAGCTGCGCCAGCATGACGACGGCCGCCTGGTGCTGCGCTACGCCGGGCCTGCCTCGGTATAGCGCATCACCACGAAGCGCTCTTCCGCGGCCGGTGCAACGAAGTGGCGGGTGATACGTTCGAACTCCTCGTCGCTGGCCTGGAACGGATGTTCGCCGAGAGCATTGCGCGCGCGCAGCCGCGCCTTGCAGACCTCATCGGCAATGTCGAGGAAATGCAGTTGATGTGCAGCGCCAACCGGCGAGAACACTTCACGTGCCCACGCGCGGCTGGCTGGCGTATTGAATGGAAAATCGAGCACCACCGAAACACCGGCCTGCAGCAATGCGCGCAGATGATCGGCCAGCACATTGCGCAACGTGGCTGCACGCTGCAGATAGTCGGCAATGGAATGGATTTCGCCCGGATACAGCGCCGCCAGCCAAGTGTCCTCACTGATCAATACGTGGCGCGGCTTCAACGCCAGCTGCTGCGACAGGGTGGATTTGCCGGCACCGATCTTGCCGCACACCAGGTGCAGGGTCGGCGCAGCGTCGTTCGATGAAAGGTCGTGCATCTGCATTCTCCTTGGTGGATTCATTACCCGGGAGAGCGCTGCATGCAACCCGCCTTCCCGGGCAGGTTGCTTGGCCGAGATGACCGCGCGCTACCCCGCCTTCCCGTGGGGAATGCGGATAATCGACGCGATGCTGTGCAGGGCCATGCCGCCAGCGTAGAGCGCAGCACCGCCGACCGGCAATGCCCTGCGGCACTGCAGCGCGCGCAAGGTTGTTCAGGGATCTATGCTCGGCGCCATTCCCGCATGGAATGACCCCGATGCGAACCTTGTTTCGATGTGCGCTTGCCCTCTGCCTGCTGCCCTGGATGACATCGCTGGCTGCACCGCCGCCAGCAGCGCGTACGCTCAGCGGCGAGCGGCAGGGCGCACCGTGGCGGCTGGATGTGCCTGCCGACTGGAACGGCGACCTGGTAATGCTGGCCCATGGCTATGAACCGGTCGGCGTGCCGCGCACCGCCCCCATGGCGGCCAATGACAGCACCGCACCACTGCTGGCAGCAGGTTACGCCGTCGCGCAGAGCGCCTATGCCAGCCAGGGCTGGGCGGTGGCCGATGCGATCACCGACATGGAACGCCTGCGCCAGCAGGCACTGGGTGAACTCAAGCATGTCCGCCACACCTGGATGCTGGGATTCTCGATGGGCGGTGCCGTGACCATCGGAAGCCTCGAACGCTTCCCGCAGCACTACACCGGCGGTGTATCGCTGTGCGGCGCCAATCTCAGTGGCGAACAGATCGCGACCGATCTGCTGACCACGCTGGTCGCGTTCGATTACTTGTTCCCCCAGGCTGATGGGCTGCCGCCCACCGGCCTGCTATCGCGCGAAGCGGCGGCGCTGCCGCAGGGCGAGTTGTACCAGGGCATCGCCAATGCACTGCAACGTGATCCGTCGCACGCCGCAGTGCTGGCACGGCGGCTGCAGGTCTCCGCTGATGCACTGGCCGGCACGATCAGCCTGCACGCGCTGGTCCTGCATGAACTGGCTGCACGGAGCGGCGGCATGCCGATGGGCAACATCGGCGTGGTCTACAGCGGCTTTGGCGATGACACCGCGTTCAATGCCGGCGTGCAGCGTGTCAGCGCTGTTCCCGCGGCGCAGGCGCATGTCCGCAACTCGCTGGCAATCACCGGCGCACTGAAGCGACCGCTGGTGATCCAGTTCAACCACAACGACCCGACCATCGTGCCGCACATGCAGACGGTGTATCCGCAATTGGCCGTACGGGCTGGCGCACGCCCGCTGCCACGCGTGTTGCCGCCGGTGGGCGAAGGACACTGTGGTTTTTCTGGGACACAGGTGGTCGACGCCTTGAAAGCAGTGCAACGCTGAGTCCATCGCGTGCCGCAACGCATCACCACCGTGCGGGAAGGGGCTGCTCGGGTGGCGTGTGTCGTTCAGCCGCCAAGGCCTCGGCCTGACCGGCATGGTGCTGCACGATGCACGCCGCCCGATCGGCATGCAGGGCCAGGCGCTGACCGTGCGAGCGCAACCATGACGGGCCCAGTCAGCCGCCCAGCGTGCCCATCGTGAAGGTGTAGCCCGAGCTCATCAGGAATTCGCGCATGCGCATTTCCGCGCGCCGCGGTGAGGCCAGGCTGGCCGGCGCATACAAGGCATACACCAGGCCCGATCCCTCGATATGCTCGCGGCGGACCTCACAGCGGGCGGTTTCCGAGGCAATCACCCATCCGTCCTTCAGCCGCTCCGGCCCGATGGATTGCCCGTTCTTCAACCGAAAGGTCAGCCAACGCACATCTGCCATGACTTTGCTCATTTCCGTTTCGCTCCGCGGCTGAAGCGACGCGTGATGTCCTTGCTCGCCATTGCGGCTCCCTGAGACGTGGAACCTGACCATAGCGCCTTTCCATGTCGTGGCCGGCTGAGACTGGCGGCCGCGGCATGCGAGCTGCCGCACGGGTTCCCTCGCGGCGTCGGAAATGGCGCCGGCAGGGAGCGTCCTGCCGGCGCAGTTCACAGGCAGGGAACCCGACTCACGCAGCGCGGTCGCTGCCCTGGTTCAAGGCGTGCAGCGCATCGGCCAGCGCCTGGATTTCGGCACGCAGGGCCAGCCGCTGCAACCACCGCCCGGGGATTCCGCGCGCACCATGGAATGCGCCCGCCAGCTGCCCCGCGATGGCGGCCGTGGTGTCGGCGTCCTCGCCAAGATTGGCCGCCTCGAGTACGACGGCTTCAAAGGTGTCGTGGCGATCAAAGCACCAGAGTGCAGCTTCGACACTGTCGACAACATAGCCATTGCCACGGATCTGCTCACGCGCGGCACCGCGGTAGCCGCCCGCCGCGATCTGCTGCAGCCGCGCGCTCTCGACGGGGACATTGCTGAGATCCAGCACCGCGTCACGGGTGCCACCTGCCAACGCCCGCTCCAGCGCGACCGCCAGCAAGCGGCACGCCTCCAGGCACTCCTGCGCAGCGTGCGTCGTTCGCGAACTCAGCTCGGCCATTGCCTGCAGGTCGGGGGTCCCGGCGTAGCGCAATGCCACCGGCGCCAAACGCATGATCGAGCCATTGCCAGCGCTGCGTGGGTCGTCACTACCCGCCAGCGGATGGCCATCCTGCAGGAACCGGTCGATCGCAGCCCGCGTTGCCATACCGATATCGAAGCACTCGCCGGTCGCACTCCAGTACCCATGCCGGTACCAGTTGGCGTAGCGGTTCATCTGATCGTGCACATCGAAGGTGTCACAACGCACCAGGCTCTCGGCCAGGCACATCGCCATGGAGGTATCGTCGGTCCATTGCCCCGGCTGCAGCTGGAACGGCCCACCACCCACCATGTCGGTGATCGGGGTGAAGCTGCCACGAGGCTTGAACTCCAGCGTGGTACCGACGGCATCGCCGCACGCGAGGCCGAGCAAGGCGCCGCGGAAGTGATCAATCTGGTTCATCAGACCAGTGTAGCGCCACCGGATCCGCCATGACTGGCCGCCAGGCCGCGCGACGATCGCGCAAGCGGGAAAGCAATCGTAGCCAACAAAAAAGCCCTGACCGGAGTCAGGGCTTTTCAATTGGAGGCCTCAAGCGGAATCGAACCGCTGTAAACGGATTTGCAATCCGGTGCATAGCCACTCTGCCATGAGGCCAACGTACTGCGCGCCAGGAACGGAACCCTGACAAGACAAAACCCCATGATGGGGCCTGTCGGAACATGGAGCGGGAAACGAGACTCGAACTCGCGACCTCAACCTTGGCAAGGTTGCGCTCTACCAACTGAGCTATTCCCGCGTAAGCCGACATGCTACCGGAAATCCGGAAAACACACCAGCGATTTCACCTTTCTGACTGCGCGCAAAGCCTTGCGGCTCAACGTGCCCCGCCTTGCCGTGGCGGGAGAAAAACAAGGCCCCTGCCGGGGCCCTGTAGAATCTGGAGCGGGAAACGAGACTCGAACTCGCGACCTCAACCTTGGCAAGGTTGCGCTCTACCAACTGAGCTATTCCCGCAGATTCCGTTCGACCTGCGTCGAAGGAGCGCTATTGTGTCCAAATTCCTTCACGCCGTCAACAGTCTTCACATCATGCGGTCACGGGCGTCCGCACTGGGTTACGCTGCCCCGCCCAGCCCCATGCGCCCATGTTCCTTCGCGGCAAACCCTTGTTGATCGCCCTGCTGCTGCATCTGCTGGTGGCGCTGCTGTACTGGGCACTGATTCCGCTGGGAATGAACTGGTATCGCGACCATTTCGGCTTCACCGCCCATCGCGACATCGGCCTGGGCATCGCCCAGTTCCATCTGTTCTGGATGTTCATTGGCGCCCAACTGCTGATCGCAGTGTTGCGGCCATTGTTCGCCAAGCTGCTGGTGCTGGCGGCGCCGCTGGCGTTCGCCAGCTGGACGCTGATGCACGACCATCCGCTGCGCCTGGTGTACTTCACCGTTGGACCTGGCCTGCTGGCACTGGCCGCAATCGCCGCAAGCCTGCGCTATTCGTCGCGGGCAACCTCCCGCTACACCACGGACACCACCGATGCCTAGACGTTACATCCGCCTGTTCTGGCTGCTGGTCGCGCTGACCTGGCTGGCGCTGATCGCCGCACTGGTCAATGCCGGCTTCACTCCGGACTACTGGCTGCTGCACCACCTGGAAGGCGCCGAACTGCCCTACCCGACCAGCACCGTCATCGTCTTCGCGTTGCTGGGCACGGTCGAACTGGTGGTAGCCGCCTTGATCGTGCGGCCGTGGAGACTGAAACGCCTGTGGCTGCGCCTGCTGATCGCCTTCGCCCTTCTGCTGCTGTGGTCGGTGCCGTGGATGCTGTCGGCGATGCATCAGCCGCCGGTACAAGGCATGCATCTGCTGTGGCTGCTGCTGTTGGACGTGGGCCTGCTGCTGGCGCTGTGCATGGTGTCGGCGGTGAGCGCGTGGCGGGCGTTCAGGCGTCGAGGGCGCGCGGATGCGCCCCCGTTGCAGCACTAGGCCTACTTCCGGAACTCCACCCGCACATGCTGGCCGAAGCGCGCCTTGGCCTCGCCATCGAACTCCAGCACGCACTCCACCACCTTGGCCACGCCACGCCCCGCGTCTTCAGGCAGGCGAGCCTGCGCGAACACCGGGCTGATGCGTACCACGCGTGCGGGCGGCAGCGTGCTGGCGTTCTCGGCACCATCGCTGTCTGGCACCACGGTGGCCCTCATGCCCACCTGCACGGCATCGGCGTAGGCCGCGCTGAGTTCGGCACGTACCTGCAGCGGGCGCGCCGGCAGCAGTGATATCGCCGGCTTGCCGGCCTGCACGAAGGCGCCGAGGCCCGGCACCTGGCCGACCACGGTGCCGGCTTCCGGCGCGCTCAGCGACATCTGCTGCAGTTTCAGCCTGGCGTGTTCCAGCTTGTGCTGGGCCATGTCGACCTGCGCACCGGCCACGTCGACATCGGCGCGTACGCCAGCCAGCTGCTGCTTGGCCGCATCGGCCTGCTGGTTGGACGACACGCCTTCGCTCGCACCCGTGGACAGGCGGGTGGCATTGCGCTCCAGTTCGCGCAGCTGCGCCTGGCTGCCCTTCAGGCGGTCATTGGCCAGTGCGAGATCAGCGGTGGCCATCGCCACTTCCTGCTGCAGCAGCGCACCGTCCAGCGACAGCAGAAGCTGCCCCTTCTTCACCGTGGCGCCCTCCTTCACCAGCGCGGCGGTGATCGAACCATCCACCGGCGGCGCCAGCGCGATCAGGCCACCCTCGACATCGATGATGCCGCGCGCCACCGCAACCTTGCCGGCGGTGGCAGTGCTGGCTTTACCTGCAGGTGCCTGGGCGGGCGCGTCCCTGGAACAGGCGCAAAGCAGCAGTGCCGCGGACAGTACCAGGCTGAGGGGAAGCAGGTGCGACGTCTTGGTCATGGGGCGGACTCTACGGTTTCGTTCTGGCGGCGGTCATCACGGACCATGCCGTCTTCCATGGCGATCACCCGATCGGCATGCCGGATCAGGCGCGGATCGTGGCTCACGCACAGCACGGTGGCGCCATGCGCACGTGCGTAGCGATGCAGGATGTCGATCACGCGCTGGCCATTCTCGGCGTCCAGCGCGCTGGTGGGTTCGTCGGCGAAGATCAGTGTCGGCGACTTGGCGAAGGCACGGGCCACCGCCACGCGCTGCTTCTCGCCGCCGGACAGCTGCGCCGGACGCATGTGGCTGCGGTGGCTGAGGCCCACTTCTTCCAGCGCCTTGCGGGCCAGCGGTTCGCTTTCGCGATTGCGCATGCCACGGTAGCCCAGCGGCAACTGCACCTGCTCCAGCGCAGTCAACGCCGGGAACAGGTTGAAGCCCTGGAACACGAAGCCGACATGGTGCAGGCGGAAGCGCTCCACCTCGCCGCGGGTCATGTGGCCCACGTCCTGGCCCAGCGCGTGCACGCGACCGCCATCCGGCGCGGACAGGCCGGACAGCAGCGACAGCAGCGTGCTCTTGCCGCACCCCGAAGGGCCCGAGACCAGGGTCAACTCGCCCGGATAGATGTCCAGCGACAGGCCGCGCAGCACCGGCACCTGTACATCGCCGGACATGAAGGCTTTTTCCAGTGCGTCGGCCTGCAACGTGGGAGCGACGGCATGTTTGGAGGTCATCGGCCGGTCCTCAACGCAGCAGCAACGATGGATCGGAGCGGACCACACTGCGTACCGCCATGATGCTCGACAGCATGGCCATCACCGCGACCAGCGCCACGCAGCCGATGATGACCATCGGCGTCAGCTGCACCGGCACGCGCTGGGACTGTGCGATCAACAGCACGACGGTACTGAACGCCGCCGCCAGCAACATGCCCACGCCACCGATCAGCAATGCCTGCTCGAATACCACCCGTGCCAGCGCGTAGCGACCTGCGCCGAGCGCGTTGAGCGTGGCGTACTCGCGCACCGAACCAGCCACCACCGAGGCGAACGACTGGTTGGTGATCACCGCGCCGACGAAGCAGACGATGACCGCCATGAACAGCACCGCGATGCCGGCGCCGGTGTCGAACAACCAGTACTGCTGCGAACGGCTGGCGAACGCCGGCGCGGTCCAGAACTCGACCGGCGTGGCTTGGCCCATCGACGCAGCGAGGCGGTCGCGCACGCGGTCGGCCAGGTCCGGCGAGCGCAGGCCCGCCACGAAATAGGTACTACCCTCGTGCGGATCGGTACCGGCGATGGCACGCGCGGTATCCAGCGAGGCCAGCACGTTGACGCCACCGAGGCCACGCAGGCCGGGTTGCGCGGCGACCACGCGCACCGCCTTGCCATTGATCCATGCACGGTTGCTCTGCAGGTCCACGCCCAGCGTATCCAGGTCGGCGCTGTCGACGATCACCGCCCCCGGCTCGCGCAGCTGCGCGCGCAGGTCGGCAGGCAGGATGCGCGCGAACATCATTGCGTCATCGCCGGTGGAGATGCCGGACAGGTACACCGACACGTTGCCGGTACCCTGCGCGCCCGAGCGCCATTCGCCATCGACCCACTCGTAGGATTCGACGCGGGTGACATCCGGGTCCATGCGCAGGTGGCTTTCGACGTCGGCGCTGATCGCATGGCCGTAGTTGACGCTCTGGGTGCCGGGGAAGCCGGCCCAGATGTCGGCCGAGGACGCTTTCACGTAGATCGCAGCGGTACCGAAGATGCCCAGCACCAGTGCCGCCTGCACGATCAACAGCACACCGGCGAAGCACATCGCCAGCACCACCGGCAGGAACCGGCGCCACTCATAGGCCAGGGTCTTGCGGGCCAGCGCGATCATTGCGAGTCGCCCTCACCCTCGACAGGCAACGGAGCACCACCGAGGGCGCGGTAGAGCGACGCAAAGGCCAGCACGCGCGCACCCTGTGCACCGATCAGGTCGGCCTGCGCGGCGAGTGCCGCACGCTGCCCGTCAAGCCCGTCGAATTCGCTGGACAGCCCCAACTGCACCTGCCGCGCCTGCCGCTTGACCTGTTGCCCGGCGGCATCATCGGCCGCGCGCAGCGACTGGATGCTGCTGTCCTGGCGCGCCAGGCTGCCGAGCGCGCCTTCCACTTCGCTCACGCCTTCCAGCACCGCCTTGCGGTAACCCAGCAAGGCGGCATCCAGCTGCTTTTCATCGGCATGGAAGCGTGCGCGGCGCTGGCCCCAGTCCCACAGCGGAATATCGATGTACGGGCCGATGGACGGGCTCGAATCGGAATTGGAGCGGGCGTTCTGGGTGAGGTTGTAGGCGTACAGGATGGAGCCACCGAGGCTGACACGCGGATACATCGCGGCGCGTGCCGAACCCTTGCTGGCAGCAGCCTGCATCACCTCCGATTCGGCCAGCAGGATCTGCGGCCGATGGCGCAGCAGATCGGCCGGGACCTGCTGCAGCGAGAACGCACCCAGCGTCGGCGGCGTGCGATAGGCACGCCAGGCCGGGTCCGGGCCATCGCGTCCCAGCAGCAAAGCCAACGCACGGGCAGCGTTGTCCGCGTTTTCCCGTGCCTGCGCCGTGGCCGCGCGGGTGGCGGCCTGGCGTGCACGCAGGCGATCAAGTTCGCCGGGCTCATCAAGGCGCAGGCGCTGGCGTACCAGGGCCAACTGTTCGCCGCGATCGTCCACCGCCTGCTGGCGGGCCAACAGGACCTGCTGGGCCTGCGCCACGGTCAGATCCAGATAGCTGCGCACCACGTCGGCGATCACCGCGACCTGCGCGGCACCACGCAGCGCCTCGGCGTTGCCGGCCGACGCCTGCGCGCTCAACTGCGCGCTCTCGGCGGCGCCGAACAGGCCCAGGTCCCAGATCGCTTCGATACCCGCGTGGAAGTAGGTGTCGACCGCAGCGGCATCCTGCACCTGCTTTGCGCTGGCGGTGATTTCCGGCAGGAAGCGCGAATCGGACGTGCCGGCGACAATCCGCACGGCCTGCAGGCGCAGCGTGGCCTGCTGCAGGTCGAGGTTGCCGGCGATGGCCTGATCGACCAGTCCATCCAGCGCTGGATCGGACAACACTTTCCACCACTGTTTGGCGTCCACCGCCACGCCTTGGCCCTGCGGCACCTGGGTCCAGGTGCTGGGCGTGCGATCAGGCAGATCCGGAACCGGCACCGACATGCAGCCCGCCAATGCGAGACTTGCGAGCAGCGCGCCGGGTCGCAGCACTGCCTGCAGGGAGAGTCCGCGCCCCGTCCTGGGCACTGCCACTGAAGTGATACGCCTGACCACCAGCCCGCCAACGTGTAGAAGGAGCATGAAGGCTACCGTGCGATTGTGGAGCGAACATGGAGAAATGGTCCGAAAAAGGTCACAGCACGCGTGCGGTTCAGGCAACGCCGGCGCAGGCCTTTCGCCAGCCTTTCAGCGCCTGCAGCAGGCGGAACACTGGTGCGGATTCCAGGTCATTGCGTCTGTTGCAGCCCCTCGTGCCAGGTGCTTCCGATCGTCCCCACGATCGCTGCGCCCCCCGTCATGCCGATTGCGACACCAATGTCGGAATCGCCCCCAGCTGCAGACTTACCACGCCCACCATGAAAATGTCGTGGCCCGCCTGTAGCGACCCGCCTGGCCAACGTCATGACAAACGAAAAACGCCCCCTTGCGGGAGCGTTTTTCTTGAATCTGGAGCGGGAAACGAGACTCGAACTCGCGACCTCAACCTTGGCAAGGTTGCGCTCTACCAACTGAGCTATTCCCGCAGATTCCGTTCGACCTGCGTCGAAGGAGCGCTATTGTGTCGATATTGCTGCACGGCGTCAACAGGAATTTTCACGTGAACCGAAGGACGGCGTTCAGGCGCCCCTGCCTGCTCGCTTTACGTGCGCAGGCCACGGCGGTGGAAGTAGACCTGCTCGGCGATGCGACGCGTGGCGGCCGTGTGCAGCAGTGCATTGAGCGGCCAATCGGCCTGCAGGTGATCCATCGCCCAGCGCAGCAGGTGCTTGCCACGGAAGGCCGGGGCCGCCTGCCGCGCCACCCGCTCGGCGTCCGGCCCCTGGCCGCGCAGATGCCGGGCGATCGCCTCGCCGACCGTCCAACCGTGCCGCCACGAGGAATGGATGCCGCCGGCCGAGAGCGGCGAGACGATGCCCGCCGCGTCACCGGTCAGGATCAGGCGGGGCCCGCTGATCGAGCCGTCCGGCCGGCCGCAGGGCACCAGACCGGCGCGGGTGGCCGAAGGACGCGCCGAGGCCGGAATGCCGACCACATCGCGCACATGCTCAAGGAAGCCATCGATATCTGGCGGCCGCACCCGGTCCGGGTCATGGCGCACTGCCAACCCGACCTGCAGGCCGGTTGGATTCTGCGCGACCCAGCCGATGTAGCCCGGCGCGTAGCGCTTGCTGACAAAGCAATGCAACGCATCACCCTGCGGCAATTGCAGGCCGGCGAACTCGCGTTCGACACCGTAGAGATTGTCGCGCACCTGGCCAAGGCCAGTGCGCCGGGCCACGCGCGAGCGTGCACCATCGGCACCGACCAAGTAGGCGCAGCGCCCTGCCCCTTCTACCTGCCAGCCGTCACCACTGCGATGGGCGTCGGTGAAGGACTGTTGCAGGCGAAGGTCGACGCCATTCGCGCGCAGCTCACGGGCCAGCCAGCGCATCAGGTTCGGCGTATCGGTGGTGAGGAAGTAATAGCCCGGTGCGGCCAGCAACACGCTGCGCAGGTTCGGCGCATACAGGCGCACGTTTGCGACCCGGTCCACCAGATGTTCGGGCATGCGCCCCAACCAGGTCTCCTCCATCGCTTCTTTCACCACGATACCGGTGGTGTGCAAGCGCTCGCCGGGGTCGACCTTGCGTTCCAGCACGCAGACGCGCAGACCGTACTGCGCGGCGGCCAAGGCGCAGGCGGCACCAGCGAAACTGGCGCCGACGATGACCACATCGTGGTCGTAGGCGGAGGGAGTGTGAGGCATTGCTGCATCGTCCTGGAGGAACGGAGATGCAGCTTCGAACGGTAGCGTGGCGGGGTGATGGGGTGGCGGTGAAGTGGGGATGAAGCGTAGAACACGCAAACGAGAAACGCCCCCTTGCGGGAGCGTTCTTCTTGAATCTGGAGCGGGAAACGAGACTCGAATCCACGGTCCCAACCTTGGCAAGGTAGCGGTTGAAGCAGCTGACTGCGTAATGTATGAGTGGCACCGTCACCCAAACCAGCGGCCAGCTCCGGCAGGAATACCAAGCCACTGCTTCCATTTCGGAAAAATTGCATGGACCGCGCCACATCAAAGCCTGATGGTGCATGCCCCTTCCTCGCGCATTCAACGATGGCGATTCCAGTCGATCAAATCGTGTTTCTGCTGGCCACCGACTGTTTCAGGGAGGTCCTCCTTTCAACATTTCCGAGAAGCGATGCTGAAGCTGCGCGGCTTGCAGCACAGCGGACAGTGAGCCAGCTGGTCGATGGAGGAGATAACTACTACCTGTGCGCCAGCTTCAGCGAAGCAAGGATAGGAAGCACTCATGATGCATTCTTCGACGATCTTCGCTCGCTTGGCGCCTCCGCCCGATTACAGAACCACGTTGCACTTGTGATTCAAGCACTACCAACTCCCGGAGCAGCAACGATCCGCGCGTGCGATACGATCACGTCCATCGCCAGCTACCTCTTCTGGCTGGAAAGCAAGGCTCTATGCAATCCGATTACAGCGGAGCTCGTTGATGCGATCGCCGTGATAGAACCGCTTGGCCTGCAACGCGAGCCGCCCTGCGTGGATTGGCATGCAGCCTGGACCCATTCGCAGTCCGAGCAGGATCGTTACATTGCTTCGTTGATGGATGGAATTGACGATGCGCCCGTGTACGTGTTTAACGACGTGCAGGCATTCACTGTTCGATTCGATTTTCTCTCACTGTGGAGAGCGCGACTTGGCGAAGCCTGCTTTGGACTGATCAGCAAGTTCATCGCGACCGAGGCGCACTTGAGGCTGGACGATCGCGATGCTGACGCCGCTGGTCACATCGATCAGATCCTTGCGGCGATCTAGAACGTTGAAAGGACAGATTCAAACCAGAACGAAAAACGCTCCTTTCCGGGAGCGTTCTTCTTGAATCTGGAGCGGGAAACGAGACTCGAACTCGCGACCTCAACCTTGGCAAGGTTGCGCTCTACCAACTGAGCTATTCCCGCTTGGGAGGCGAAATTTTACCTATTCCAAGCATGGCGTCAAGCGCTTTTTTTCAGGGTCTGCGAGGCGTCTTGCACCGCCCATCCACGCATGGCGTGGATCTACTACGGCGTCTCCGCAAACTGATGGATACGCCCCCTCCGTGGATGCGGCATTTCCAGGGTAGATCCACGCCATGCGTGGATGGCAGCAACCGTGGGGTCAGAGCCCTTTCCTTCGGAAAGGGATCCGACCCCGGGGCTCAGACACCGGGCTCAGTTGCCCAGCTTCTTCTGCCGCGCACGCTCGCGCGCAGCGCGCTCATCGTCGCGCAGGCTCGGCCAGGCGGCGTGCAGGTACTGCAGGCCCGACCACAGGGTCAGCACGGCGGCAATGGCCAGAGTCCAGTCGCCGATATGGAACACCGGCCAGCCCATCCAGATGTCTTCCACCGGCACGTTCGGGGCCACCGAGTACAGCAGGCACAGCAGCGCGACCATCTGCGCGGTGGTCTTGACCTTGCCGATCATCGCCACGCGCACCTTCGCGCGCTGGCCCAGCTCGGCCATCCATTCGCGCAGCGCCGACACCGCGATCTCGCGGCCGACGATGACCGCCGCCCAGAACGCCATCCACGGCGTCGGATGACCCTGCACGATCAGGAACAGCGCCACCGCCACCATCAGCTTGTCCGCGACCGGGTCGAGGAAGGCGCCAAAGGCCGACTCCAGCTGGTAACGGCGTGCGATCCAGCCATCAAGCCAGTCGGTGATCGCGGCCAGGCCGAAGATCGCCGCCGAAGCGAAGTTGGTCCAGGTGTAGGGCAGGTAGAACACCAGCACCAGCACCGGGATCATCACGATCCGCAACAACGTCAGCCAGGTGGGCAGGGTCAACTTCATGCTTGCGTGCTTCTCTCTACTCGGCCGCATCAGGCGTGGCCAACCCGTGCAGGTTAGCGTAGATACGTGCCGCGAGGGCGTCATTGATGCCTTCCACCTTGGCGATTTCCGCTTCGCCAGCGGCTTTCAGGCCCACCAGGCCGCCGAAATGCTTGAGCAGGCTGGCGCGGCGGCGCGGCCCGATGCCGGGGATATCCTCCAGTTTGCTGGTCATCCGCGCCTTCTGGCGGCGCCCCCTGTGGCCGGTGATGGCGAAGCGATGCGCCTCGTCGCGCACCTGCTGGATGAACTGCAGCGCCGGGCTGGCCGCGCCCGGGCGCAGCTCGCGGCCATCGGGCATCACCAGCGCCTCGTGGCCGGCACGGCGCTCCACGCCCTTGGCCACGCCCACCAGCAGCACGCCTTCCACGCCCAGATCGGCCAGTGCGGCCTGGGCCTGCGACAGCTGGCCGGCGCCACCGTCGATCAGCAGCACGTCCGGCAGCACGCCCTGCTCTTCCACTGCGCGGCGGAAACGGCGGTCGATGGCCTGGCGCATGGCGGCGTAGTCGTCGCCCGGCTCGATGCCGCTGATGTTGAAGCGGCGGTACTGCGCGCGCACCGGGCCGGCGGCGTCGAACACCACGCACGAGGCTACGGTGGCCTCGCCCAGGGTGTGGCTGATATCAAAACACTCGACACGCTTGACCGGCTCGGCCAGGCCCAGCATCTCGCGCAGCGCATCGCTGCGCGCGTGCTGCGCATTGCGGCTGTTGAGTTCGGTGGCCAGGGTCAGCTGCGCGTTGCGGCTGGCCAATTCCACATAGCCGGCGCGCTCGCCGCGCACGTTCCACTTCAGCTGCACCTTGCGCTCGGCCGAGGCCGACAGCGCGGCGACCAGCAGGTCGGCGTCGGGAATCTCGCGGTCCAGCAGGATCTCGCGCGGCGGCTCGAATTCGATGTAGTACTGCGAGACGAAGGCGGCAAGCACCTCTTCCGGGCTTTCCTCGCCATTGGTGCGCGGGAAGAACGGGCGGGTACCGAGGTTGCGGCCATCACGGAAGGCCAGCAGCAGCACGCAGGCCTGCGAGCCCTGCATGGCCACGGCCAGCACATCGAGGTCCGCGGCGCGGCCATCCACGTACTGGCGGGTCTGCATGCTGCGCAGCGAGGAGATCAGGTCGCGCAGGCGCGCGGCCTGCTCGAACTCCAGCGCCTCGCTGGCGGCCTGCATCTGCTCGCCCAGTTCGCGGGTCAGCTCGTCACTCTTGCCTTCCAGGAACAGGGCGGCGCGGCGCACCGACTCGGCGTACTCCGGCGCCGGGACCAGCTCCACGCACGGCGCGCTGCAACGCCCGATCTGGTATTGCAGGCACGGCCGCGAGCGGTTGCGGAACACGCTGTCCTCGCAGCTGCGCAGCTTGAACAGCTTGTGCATCAGGTTCAGCGTCTCGCGCACGGCGGTGACGCCGGGATACGGCCCGAAGTAGCGCCCAGGAATGGCACGCGGACCACGATGCAGCGCGATGCGTGGCCAGTCCTCGCGGGTCAGCAGCACATGCGGATAGGTCTTGTCATCGCGCAGTGAGACGTTGTAGCGCGGCGACAGCGACTTGATCAACTGGTTTTCCAGCAGCAACGCCTCGGCTTCCGAGCGCGTCACGGTCACGTCCATGCGCGTGATCTGCGAGATCATCGACATGATCCGCGCGTTCTTCGGGCTGCCGTTGAAATAGCTGCCGACACGGTTGCGCAGCGCGCGCGCCTTGCCCACGTACAGCAGGGTGTCGTCGGCGGCGTACATGCGGTACACGCCAGGGGCGGTGCTGAGCTGGGCCGCGAAGGCCTTGCCGTCGAAGGCCGGGGCGGGAACGTCGGTCATTCGCTGATCGGGACTTCGCTGAGCACGCCGCTGTCGGGGTCGAATCGCAGCACGGCATGGGCGTCAGTCTCGGCGATCCACACCGCACCGGCGCCCACCGCCAATCCGGCCGGGCCATGCAGGCGGCGCGGCAGCGGCTGGGTGGTCAGTTCACCGCCGCCCAGGCGCAGCGTGCGCAGGCGACCGTTGCCGGTATCGGCAATCCACAGCAGCGGAGCGTCCGCGCTCAATGCGATCGCCTGCGGATACTGCAGGCTGGCCTGCGCACGCGGGCCGTCTTCGCTGCCGAAGCGCCAGGGCCCCTGCCCGACCAGCGTCTGCACCAGGTCGCCGCGCAGTTGCAGTGCACGGATCGAGGATCCCAAGGCGTCGGCGACGTACAACACCTGCTGCACCACGGCCAGCGCAGTCGGTTGGGCAAAGGCAGCCAGGTGGCCGCTGCCGTCACGCTCGTCGATGGAACCACTGCCGGCGCGCCATTGCAGGCTGCGCTGGCCCAGGTGGTAGCTCCAGATGCGGTTGTCGCCGGCCATCGCGATGTGCAGCTGGTTGTCGGCGATGGCCAGGCCGGCAGGATGGTCCAGCGAGACCTGCCGCGCCTGCGCCACCGGACCTTCCATCGGCGCACCGGGACGTCCGTTGCCACACAGCGTGTCGACGATGCCGGTCAGCAGGTTGATGCGGCGCACCGCATGGTTGCCGGTGTCGGCGACGTACAGCGAATCGCGCTCCAGCACCAGCGCCTGCGGGCGGTGGAACGCCGCTTCGGCCAGGTTGCCGTCCATGAAATCGGCGGTACCGAGGCCGAACTGGCGCAGGATGCGGCCGCCATGGCTGCATTCGAGAATGCGGTGATGGCCACTGTCGGCGATGTACAGGCGTTCGGTGCTGACCGCCAGGCCCAGCGGGAACCGCAGCGCCTGGCGTGGTTCCGGATGCAGTTCGCTGCCGCCGCGCGGCGGCGCCGAAGGCGCGCCCTGGCACAGCGTGTTCAGGGCGCGCTCCAGTTCACCGGGTGCTCCCTGCCCGACCAGCCGCTGCTGCTCGCGACCCTGCGCGTCCAGCAGCACCACGGTCGGCCAGGCGGTAACGCCGAAGCGGCGCCAGCCATCCCAATCGGCATCGAGCAGTACGGGCATGGCCAGACCCTGGCGGCGCAGCAGCTTCAGTGCGGCACTGGCGTCGCGCTCGAAATCGAAGCGCGGCACCTGCAGCACCAGCGGCTGCAGCTTGCCGGGGTGGCGCGACAGCCATTGCCCGAACTCGGCCAGGCGTTGCGCACTCCAGGCGGAGGCCGCATTGACGAACAGCAGCGCGACCGGCCGGCCGCGCAGTTCGGTCAGGGTGCAAGGGGTGGCATTGAGCCAGGTGGCGAACTCGGGCAGGTCCGGGACGGGCTGGACGTTCATGACCCGATTATGCCGGAGTCGGCGTCATGCAACAGTCGTGCCACCGCACGTTTTGCAGCATCGTCGACCAGCGACCAGACCTGTTCGAAATGATCGCTGCCGCCGGTGTAGGGGTCGGGGATGGCTACCCGCCCCTGAACGCCCGACCAGGGCAGGTACAACGCCAGCCGTTCACGCTGGGCCGCCGACGCCAGGCGCCCGGCATCACGCAGGTTGGCCTCGTCGGCACACAGGATCCAGTCGAAACGGTCGAAATCCACGGCCTGCAGCTGGCGTGCGCGCAGGCCGCCGATGTCCACGCCGTGCCCGGCCGCGCAGGCGATCGCGCGGCGGTCCGGCGGCTCGCCCACATGCCAGTCGCCGGTGCCAGCCGAATCAACCTGCACCCGCCCGGCCAGCGGCGAGGCATCCAGGCGTGCGCGCAGCGCGCCTTCGGCCATCGGCGAACGGCAGATGTTGCCGAGGCAGACGACCAGCAGCCTCATCGCGGCGCCATCGCCTGCAGCAGCCCCTCGGCGCGCTCCAGGTCCTCGGGCGTGTCGATGCCCGGCGGGAACGGCTCGGGCGAGATCGCCACGCTGATCGGATAGCCCGCTTCCAGCACGCGCAGCTGCTCCAGCGATTCGACCTGCTCCAGCTGGCCCGGCGGCATCGCCGCGAACTGCTGCAGGAAGCCGGCGCGATAGCCGTAGATGCCGATGTGGCGCAACCAGTGGTGGCCGTCCGGCAGCGTGTCGCGGCTGCGTGCGAAGCCGTCGCGGTGCCAGGCGATCGGCGCGCGGCTGAAGTACATCGCCTCGTTGCGCACGTTGCGCACCAGCTTCACCACGTTCGGGTCGAACAGGGTGTGCGCGTCCTCGACGGTCGTGGCGAGAGTCGACATCGTCGCAGTGCCTGCGACCAGCGCATCGGCCACCGCACGGATACCGGCCGCCGGTGCGAACGGTTCGTCGCCCTGCAGGTTGACCACCACCGTGTCATCGGCCCAGCCGGCAATGCGTGCGCATTCGGCCAGGCGATCAGTGCCGGAGGCGTGCGTGGTCGCGGTCATCGCCACCTTCACTTCGGCCAGCCCGGACAGCGCATCGGCAATGCGCTGATCGTCGGTCGCTACCCAGACTTCACGGGCACCGGCCTGCAGCGCGCGGCGCGCCACATGCAGCACCAGCGGCTCGCCGCCCAGCGGGCGCAACGGCTTGCCCGGCAGCCGCGAGGCGGCATAGCGGGCCGGAATGGCGACGACGAATTCAGTCATGCAGGCGGTACTCGGCAGGCTCGTTACAACGGGAATGCGGGCAGCAGCGCGTGAATGCAAGCGCCGCCGCGCCACTCAGTTCGGCCGCAGCTTGTCCAGGCGATCGGTCAGCGCCACCCAGAACGCCGCGGGCAGCTCGGCGCGCAACGGAACCGCGTAGTGCCAGTCGTTGCCGAACGCACGGCATTTCACCGCGTCCTTCTCGGTCATCAATACCGGCAGCTGGCTGCCGAAGGACAGGTCCTGCGGCTGGTAGGCCTGGTGGTCGGCGAAAGCATGCGGCACCACACCGATCCCACGCGCGCGCAACATGTCGAAGAAGCGCTGGGGATGGGCAATGCCGGCCACCGCATGCACGCGCTGGCCCTTGAAGTACGCCAGCGGGCGAGCGCGGCCACCGGCCAGCGGCTGTGCACTGTCGATGTGCAGCGCCATCGGCCACTGGCCGAAGCCACAGGCCTGCGCTGCGGTTTCCTCATCGGCCTGGCCGAGGTTGACCACCCGGAAATCGCATTCGCTGGCGCGGCTGACCGGCTCGCGCAACGGCCCGGCCGGAATCATCCGGCCATTGCCATAGCGACGCTGCGCATCGACCACTTCGATCTCGATGTCGCGCGCCAGGCGGTAGTGCTGCAGGCCATCGTCGCAGACGATCACATCGCAGCCGGCCTCGACCAGCGCCTTGCCGGCGGCGACACGGTCGCGGTCCACGCGCACCGGCACACCGGTTTTCCAGGCGATCAGCACCGGCTCGTCACCGCCCTTGGCAGTTGGCGTGTCGGCCTGCACCCACAGCGGCTTGTCGGCGTCTTCGCGACCATAACCACGGCTGGCCACGCCCGGCTTCCAGCCGGCCGCGCGCAGGCGCTCGACCAGGGCAATGGTCAGCGGCGTCTTGCCGGTACCACCGGCGGTGATGTTGCCGACCACGATGACCGGCACCGGCAGCGAGTGGCGCTTGCGCCAGCCACGCCGATAGGCGCGCCGACGCAGCGCGGTGACACCTGCGTACAGCGGCGCCAGCAGGCGCATCGTCCACGGAACGGGGCTGCCGTCGTACCAGTACGCCGGGGTCTGGGTACCCTTGCCGGCCATCAGTCCTGCCTTTCGCGGAACTGCATGCTGTGCAGATGCTGGTAAAGGCCGCCCAGTTCGAGCAGCTCCTTGTGGGTGCCACGTTCAACGATGCGGCCATGGTCCATCACCAGCACCTGGTCGGCATGCTCGATGGTCGACAGGCGGTGCGCGATGACCAGCGTGGTGCGTTCCGGCATCAGGCGCTGCAGCGCATCCTGCACCAGGCGCTCGGATTCGTTGTCCAGCGCCGCAGTGGCTTCGTCGAGGATCAGGATCGGCGCGTCGCGCAGGATCGCGCGGGCAATCGCCAGGCGCTGGCGCTGGCCACCGGACAGCAGCGCGCCATTCTCGCCGACCGGGGTCTGCAGCTGCTGCGGCATGCGTGCGATGAACTCCCAGGCATTGGCCGCTTCGGCCGCCGCACGGATCTGCTCATCGGTCGCCTCCATGCCGTAGGCGATGTTGGCCGCGATGGTGTCATCGAACAGCATCACCTTCTGCCCGACGATCGCCACCTGCCGGCGCAGGTCGGCCAGCGGATAGTCATCCAGGGCCACGCCATCGAGGGTGATGACGCCGCCACTGGGCTCGTAGAAGCGCGGAACCAGCCGGATCAGGCTGGTCTTGCCGCTGCCGGAACGGCCGACGATGGCCGTCACCGTGCCCGGCCTGGCAACGAAACTGATGTCGTCCAGGGCAATGCCGCTGTCTTCGCGGTAGCGCAGCATGACGTGGTCGAACGCCAGTTCGCCGCGCACGCGCTGCACGCGGTGCTGGCCCTCATCACGCTCCACCGGCATGTCGAGGATGCCGAACAGGCGCTCGGCGGCGGAGACGCCGCGCGAAATCGAGGTCTGTACGCTGGTCAGTCGGCGCAGCGAGGGAATGATGGCCATCATCGAGGTCATCAGGCCCATGAACTGGCCGGCATTGAGGCGGCCGGCCAGGGCTTCGCGGGTCGACACCCAGACGATCACCGCCAGCGCCAGTGCGGCCAGGAACTGCACCACGCTGGACGCGGCGGCGCGGGTGACCTCGACCTTCATGTTCAGCGCCAGCATGCGGTTGGCCAGGCGCGAGTAGCGCGAGATCTCATGCTGCTGGGTGCCGTGCACCTTCACTTCCTGCTGCGCGGCCAGCGACTGCTCGGCAGTCTGCGCCATCGTGCCCATGCCGTCCTGGATGCCGCGGCTGATGCGACGGTAGCGCTTGCCCACGTAGGACACGATGCCGCCGATCAGCGGCACCACCAGCAGCATCGCCAGGGTCACCTTGACGCTCATCTGCAGCATCACCGCCAGCATCGCGATGATGGTGAGGGTATCGGCGACCACGGTCTTCAGCGCGTCGGCACTGGCCTGGGTGACCTGTTCCGTATCGAAGTTGAGGCGGCTGACCATTACCGGCGTCGCTTCGGTATCGAAGTGCGACGACGGCAGGTGCAGGTACTTCTGCAGCACCTGCTCACGCAGGTCGCGGACCACGCTGCGGCCGGTCTTGGCCAGCGTGTAGTCGCTGACCCAGGTGGCCAGGCTGCGCATCAGGAACAGGCCGAGGATGGTCAGCGGCAGCACCACGGCCGCGCGCGGCTGCGGATCGACGAAACCTTCGTTGACCAGCGGCTCCATCAGCTTGGTGAAGTGGTAGCCGGCGAGGGCTTCGACCACCATGGCGATGACCGCGCCGACCATGAACACCCAGTAGGTGCGGGTGTAGCCCAGCAGACGTTTGTAGATCGGCCACACCGGCGCGTGATGGGAACTCATGGACGCACCTCTGGCGCAGTTGCAATGGCGATACGACGGAAACCGAGCTGACCGAGCGCGTCCTGCGCAGTCACCACGGCCTGGTAGGGAGTACGCGCGTCGGCGCGCAGCAGCACGGGCTGGCTGCGATCACTGCCGGCGACGGCGGCGATGGTCTGCTTGACGGACTCGACATCGCTGCGCAGCACTTCCTGGTCATTGATGAAATAACGGCCTTCGGCGTTGATCAGCACGCTGAGCGAACGTGGCGGTTCGTTGTTGGGCTGCTGGCTGGCGGTGGGCAGCTGCACCTGCAACGTCGAGCGCGCATCGAAGGTGGTGGTGACCACGAAGAAGATGATCAGCACCAGGATGACGTCGATCAGCGGGACCAGATCGATATGCGGCTCATCCTGGGATCGGTCATTGCCGATACGCATCGATCAGGCCTTCGCCGCAGCGGCGTTGGCCGGGCGCGCCGACGGGGACGGGTTCATCACCCCCGGGCGGCCGTCGAGCGTATCCAGCAGGGCGCTGGCCTCCTGTTCCATCTCCACCACGTAGCCGTGGATGCGGCCCTTGAAGTAGCGATGGAACATCAGTGCCGGGATGGCCACGATCATGCCGGTGGCGGTGCACACCAGGGCCTTGCCGATGCCACCGGCCAGCTGGTTCACATCACCCACGCCATGGTCGAGGATGCCCAGGAACATCTGGATCATGCCGATCACGGTGCCCAGCAGGCCCAACAGCGGGCCGGCCGAAGCGATGGTGCCCAGCGCGTTGAGGAACCGCTCCATGCGGTGCACCAGGTGACGGCCGGTATCCTCGATGCGCTCGCGGATCTGGTCGCGCGGGCGGTTGCGGGCTTCCAGCGCGGCCGCCAGCAACGCACCCAACGGCGAGTTGGCACGCAGGGTCTGCAGGTGCGCCGGGTCAAGCTTGCCGCGCGCGGCCCAGTTGCGCACTTCCTGGCCGAGGCCGGGCGGCAGCACCTCCGTTCGCCGCAGGGACCAGAAACGCTCCAGGATGATCGCCAAAGCCAGTACGCCCAACAGCAGCAGCGGCACCATCGGCCAGCCACCGGCCTTGACCAGTTCCCACACGTTTCAACCCTCCGGCCCAACGGCCGCTTGTTCGATCGGCGATAGGATAGCAGCCGACCGCGCCCGCCCAGCGGCATCCCACCACCGGGATGCATGGATGCGCTGTTCACGCAGCTGCAGCCCTTGTGCGCCAAGCCATACGCGGATCGCCCCGGACTCCGCAGTGGACACCACCTCGGCGCCCTGCGCCTGCCAGCGCCGGACCACGTCCTTGCGCGGGTGGCCGAAACGGTTCTGGTGGCCGGCCGAGACCAATGCCAGCCGGGCTGACACCGCCGCCACCCAGGGCGCGCTGGAGCTGCCGCCACTGCCATGGTGCGGCACCAGCACCACATCCGCCTTCAGCGCCGCCGCAGACGCCCGCAACAGCGCCTGTTCGGCCGGACGGCCGATGTCCCCCGGCAACAGGACCACGCCATGGGCACCGGCCACGCGCAGCACGCAGCTGTCTTCGTTTTCGGCCCGCTGGCTGCCGGCATCCGGGTGCAGCACCTGGAAATCGACGCCATCCCAGTGCCAGCGCAGGCCGCGCTGGCAACGGCCGGCCCCGGCGATCGTACTTCCCGGCGGCGCCAGCAATGGCAGCCCCGGCAGCTGAAGACGCAGGCTCGGCAGGTTGCCGGCATGATCGAGATCGTCGTGGCTGAGCAGCGCCCGCTCGGGCGGCGCCTGGCCCAGGGCCCGCAGTGACGGAACCAGGATCCGCTCGCTGCCCTCGCCCCCGTTCGGCGGCCCCACGTCATACCAGAGGGCATGCCGCGCAGTACGCAGCAACACCGCCGTGCCCTGGCCGACGTCATGCACCAGCAGCTCCAGCTCTCCCTCGGCCGGGCGCTCACGCGCCGGCCACAGCAGCGGCAGGCACAGCAGCAGGCCAGCCAGCCAGCCCCCGGCCCCCCGTGGCAGCAGCCACCAGAACACCCCCAGCAGCGCCGCCGGCACCGCCCAGGCCGGCGCCTCGGCCAGCCACCACATCGCCTGCGGGTGCGCCGCCAGTGGCTGCAGGGCCTGCCAGCTGATCTCGAACAGCCACGCCGCCGCGCGCCACGCCCAGCACCCAGCACCGTCGTGCAGCGCCTGCAGGGCGGTGCCCAGCAGCGACAGGGGCACCACCAGCAATGTCCACCACGGGATGACCGGCAGGTTCACCAGCGGCCCCAGCCAGGCGGTGCCACCGAACAAGGCGATGCCCAGCGGCAACAGGCCGACGCTGGCCACCCCTTGTGCGGCCAGGAACCCGCGCAGGTTGGCGGCCACCCCGCGCGGACGTCCCTGCGGCAAGCACCACACCAGCCACAGTACGCCGCCGAAGCTGAGCCAGAAGCCCGCTGACAGCACCGACAGGGGCGCTGGCAGCAGCAGCGCCAGCGCCGCCAGCGCAAGCCCCTGCACGAGACCAAGCGGGCGCCGCCCGCTGCGCGCCAGGGCCACCAGCCCGATCATCAGTGCCGTGCGCACGGTCGGCAATTCACCACCGGCCAGCACCGCATAGCCCGCTGCGGACAGCGCCGCGGCGCAGGCCGCCGCCTGTGGACGTGGCCAATGCCGGGCCAGCAGGGGGCACAGCCACCACAGCCCTCGGCACAGCAACGCCCCCAGCCCCGCCACCACCCCGACATGAAATCCGGAAATGGCCACCAGATGGGTCAGCCCCAGCGCCCGCAGCTGATCCCAATCGGTGTCGGACAGGCCACGCGTGTCGCCCAGGGCGAGCGCCTGCACGAAACGGGCGGCCGGATGGGCCACTTGCATCGCGATGGCGGCGCTGGTGCGCTCACGCCATGCCGGCAGGCCATGTCCGGCCTGCAGCTCACGCGCGCTGGCCGGCGCCCTCACCGTTCCAGTGCCGGCTACGCCACGCAGCAGCGCATGACGCTCACTGTCAAAACCCCCGGGATTGATCCGCGAGCGAGGGGCCCGCACACGCAGCGCCAGCTGCCACTGCGCACCGGCCAGGACCTGCCTGCGCCGCCCCTCGGCAGCGGCGCTGGACCTGCCTTGCCAGCCGTCGTTCCAGGTGACCTGGAGGCGCTTGCCGCGCAGCGATGGCAGTTCGCGGCTCTCGCTGACCTGCAGCAGGAAGCGGGTGTGCGCGGCCCGATGATCCGGCAGATCGATGACCCGGCCACTGACCACTACATCCCGAGCCGGTTGGCCCGGTGGCAGCTGGTCCTGCATTGCCCAGTGCGCGTGCATCGACGTCCATCCGGCACCGAGCAGCATGACCGCCGGCAGGCGCCCCCGCCATCGCAGGCCCCACCCGGCCATGCCAAGCACGATCATCACCGTGCAGACCCACAGCGGCGGCAGCTGCGACAGCTGCACGCAGCCCAACGCCCCCAGTGTGAGCGCCCCAGCGGTGCCACTGCCCAGCAAGGGAGACGGGGAGCGCTCGATGGCCATGAGGCCAGCCTGCCGCTGCCGGCGGCAGGTTGCCTATCGGGACTTGCCCCGCAAACGCGTCAGCGCCGCGCGCTGCCGCGATGGAAATTGACCCGGAAGCTTGCGCCGCCGCCCGCGGCCTCACCGACACTGACCGAGCCGCCATGGTGCTGCACGATCTCCTTCACCAGGTGCAGGCCAAGGCCACTGCCGCTGCCCGCCGCGCGCAGGCGATGGAACGGCTCGAAGATCGCCTCGCGGTCGCCTACTGGAATGCCCGCGCCCTGGTCGCTGACTTCCAGCAACCCGCGCGTGTCCAACCGCACACAGATGGTGCCACGGCCACCACCATGCACGATCGCGTTGTGTACCAGATTGGCAATCACCCGCCCCAGAGCCAGGCTGTCACCGTGGATCCACACCGGCGCTTCCGGCGCGTCCACTTCGAATCCATAGCCGGCGCCCACCACCAACGGCGCCAGGTCCGCGGCTGCCTCACGCACCAGCAGGGCCAGGTCCAGCCGCTGCAATGCGCCGACATTGCGGTCAAGCCGCTGCAGATCAAGCAGGTGCTCGGCAACATTGCCCAGCCGCGCCACGTCGGTCAGCAACTGCGATTTCAGCTCGCCCTGCGGCAGCTGCGACAGGCGCGCCTGCACCACGGCGATCGGCACGCGCAGCTCGTGCGCTGCGTCGGCAAGGAACTTGTCGCGCGCGGCGTAGCCCTGCTGCACCTTGTCGATGGCATCGTTGAACGCTTCCACCAGCGGCGCCACTTCCGTGGAGACCAGCCGCGCATCCAGCCGCGCACCGGGCTGGCCGATGTCCAGCTCCTTGGCCTGCTGCGCGGAACGGCGCACACCGCGCATGGCACGGTGGATCACGGTCGGCATCACCAGCAGGGTGACCACGATCAGTGGCAGGAAGAACCACAGGCCGATCAGGCGCAGCACCATCAGCGCACCGTCCAGCAGCCCGCCCTTGGGTGCTCCACCGACCATCACGGTGATGCGGCGCCCATCCTCGTTGCGGATCATCACCCGCGCCACGTCCAGGTAGGGCGGTACCAGCGAACCCAGCTCGGTGGCACCCACGGTCGGCAGCCGCGCGAGCATCGGCGCGTGGATCGCGGGGATGGTGCCGCGCTCGAGCCACATGCCCTTGTCATCCACCGCGGCGAACCAGAGATTTCCCCCGGCGTTGGCATCGAGCTTGTCCCAGCGCGCCTGGTCCAGCACCAGGCGGCCGTCTTCGCTGTGCACCGCCTTGGCCACCGCCTCGGCAACGAACATGTCCATGCCCCAGGAGTCCTTGTCACCCCAGGTCAGGATCAGCGCGACCACCGCGAACAGTACGGTGAAGGCCTGCGCCAGGAACAGGCGCCAGGCCAGGCCAAGGGTGATCGAACGGATCGGACGGGCCATCTCAGGCCTCCGCCAGCAGGTAGCCGACGCCCCGTATCACGTGGATCTCGACGCCGGCACCGGCCTGCTGCAGTGCCTTGCGCAGCTTGGAGATGTGCGCGTCGAGCGCATTGGACTGGATCTCATCGTCGAAACCGTACACCGCAGCCTCCAACGCACTGCGGGTGACCGTGCGCCCCTGCCGCATCGCCAATGCCTGCAGCACCAGTACCTGCCGACGTGGCAGCGCCAGAGGCTGGCCCTCCACCTGCGCCTGCAGCGATTCGAAATCGAACTCGAGCCGCCCCAGCCGCAGGCTCGGTGTCACCATCGCCGAAGGCCTGCGCGATACCGCGCGGATGCGCGCCATCAGTTCCTCGATCGCCACCGGCTTGACCAGATAGTCATCGGCACCGACGTCCAGGCCTTCGACCTTGTCCGACAGCGTGCCCTTGGCGGTCAGCATGATCACCGCCAGGTTCGGCCGCAGCGCACGCGCCGTCGCGACGAATCCGGCGCCATCGCCATCGGGCAGCTGGCGATCGAGCAGCAGCAGCTGGTGCACCGGTTCGCGCAACGCGAGCGCGGCCTCGGCCAGGCTGCCGACCACGTCGGCGACCACGCCCTGCCGCTCCAGGCCCGATTGCAGGGCGCGGGACAGATCAGGATCGTCTTCGACCAGGAGGATGCGCATCAGGAACTCGTCTGCCGGAAACGCTGCCGATCATAGTGCCTGGCGCCAGGGTTTTGCGCCCATGCGTGCCGATCACGCGGGCGCAATGTTCTGACAATGTTGCCCCCTCACCATGCGCAGCCATCCTCCGCAACGTGGCTGATCGATGCCGTCGCTGTCCCCGACCCTGCTGCGCCCGCTGCTGTTCACCGCTGCCCCGGCGTGCCGTTGCTCGCCCACGCTGCAGAGCAGAACCCGGGCGTACAGGCCGGCATCAGCGCTGGCGCGACCTCCGGTGCGTACGCGCACTACGACGTCAAACCGCTGGTGGTACCGGCCATTGCCTGGCAGGGCGAGCGCTTCTTCGCCAGCCCCGGCTCGCTGGGCATGTACCTCTACAAGGGCCAGGGACTGCGCCTGTCGGCAGCGGTCACACCCTACACGCTGCGCTTCAAGACCAACGACGTGAACGATGCTCAGCTGCGCCGCCTGCACAGCCGGCAGATGTCGGCCATGGCCGGCATCAACGGCGAGTACAGCGCCGACTGGGGCATGGTCGAGGCCAGCGTGATGCGCGAAGTGACCGGCCATGGCGGCGGTTTCGAGTCGCGCCTGCATTACAGCTACCCGATCCAGGCGGGTCGCTTCACCTGGGTGCCGCGGGCGGGCGTGGTGCACTCCAGTGCACGGCTGCTCGACTACTACTACGGCATCAGCGATGAAGAAGCCCTGCGCTCGGGCCTTGCCGCCTACCGCCCCGGCAGCACCACGTCGCCGAGCCTGCAGATCACGGTCAGCACGCCACTGGGCACCAAATGGCGCGCCACCGGCGTGGTGGCCAACCAGTGGTTCGGTGATGCAGTGAAGGACAGCCCGATGGCACGACGTGGCACGCAGACGTCGGCCTTCGTTTCCCTGATGCGCTCGTTCTGAGCGAGCGCCCCCTACGGACAAGGACCCCCATGGCCTCCGTCTCCTCCGCCACCGAAGCCCACGCGATCCTGCGCGCGCCCGACCTGGACAGCGCCGAGCGCGTCTATCTGGGACTGATGCCCGACCTCGAACATGTGAATGCACTGGCACGCCGTGCAGTGGGCCTGTCACGCGTTGCCGACGCGGCACGCGGCTATGCGTTGTCGATGACCCTGGTTGGACTGCGCCTGCAGGAACTGGAGATGGGCGAGCCGACGGCCAGGGAACACCGCCAGGCAACCCTGCGCAGCCTGCGCCAGGCCTTCAGCGCCTGACGGCACATGCACGGACACTGCCGCCGCACCCTTGCCGCGGCACCCGTATTCACTGCATCAGCAGCCAAGCCCACGCGGTAGCGTCGCTCAGCGCAGCGTGGTCCACGCCAGCAGCGCGCACAGGATCGCCACCCAGATCACTGCCTTGAACGTGCCTTCCAGCATGTTGCCGCCGAACAGGCGTTCCAGGAACGGATTGGGCCTGGACACCGGGACGTGATCGCTCATGCGGCAGCTCGCTGAAGTGACGGCGCGGTTGCGCGGTAGCGCCGAGTCTACGCCTGCGCGTCCCGGATTCATCGCCGCCTGCCTGCCTTTGGCGGCGCAATCCCCGCCTTCGTCGCAGGCCGGCTGCGGCGCCCGGCCGGCCATGCCAGCCTGCACGCACTTTCCCGCTGGAGCACCGTGCCATGCCGATGCTTGCCCTGGTCCTGCTGTTCTCCAGCCTGTTCGGCGACGGCAGCGGGCCCACCGAGGATGCCCTGCGCAGCCAGATCCTGCGCACCGAAGGACCGCAGGACACGCATGAAGCGCTGCCCCTGCAGCTCTATCACCTGCGCCAAGACCGCGTGCTGCGCCTGGGCAGCCAGCAACTGGCAGGCGACCATGGCGGCAGCCCGCATGCTGCGCTGGCCCGGGCAGGTGTAGCGCAGCTGTGGGAACGCGTCGATGGCCACTGGCGGATCCAGCGTTCGATCACCATCACCCACTGATTTCACGCCACTGAACCTGCAGGAATGTGGCTTCGCGGGAACGCCGGGGTCCTGCCCCTGGAAAGAAAAAAAGCCGGCCCCAGGGCCGGCTTTCATCGTTTCCACCGCTTCACCGGCAACGCCGGGAACAGGTGGTGGGCGGTACAGGGTTCGAACCTGTGACCCCTACCATGTCAAGGTAGTGCTCTACCGCTGAGCTAACCGCCCATCTTGTTCTTGCCGCCCGAAGGCTGGCCTTGTTACGTAAAAACCCGGCGCCAGGGCCGGGCTTTGCAGTTCACGAGAGCCCTTTTGCGAGGACTTCGTGGTGGGCGGTACAGGGTTCGAACCTGTGACCCCTACCATGTCAAGGTAGTGCTCTACCGCTGAGCTAACCGCCCGTTTTGCTTCTGCATTTCCGCGATTGCGTCGGTGCAGGCCGCGTATATTACGGATGCCGGCAGGGAAGCGCAACACTTTTGTGAAGATGATGCTGCACTGCCGCGTTCAGCCCAGGCTGGCTTCCTTCAGCTGGCGGATCTGGTCACGCACGCGCGCGGCATCCTCGAATTCCAGATCCTTGGCGTGCTGGTACATCTGCTGTTCCAGCGCCTTGAGACGGACAGCCAGCTGCGCCGGCGACAGCGAACGATAGTCGGTCGCCTCTTCGGCCACGCCCGCCCGGCCCTTGCCCTTGCCCTTCTTGGCTTCCTTCTCCGCGGCATCCGAACGCGCGCCCTCGAGGACGTCGACGATCGGGCGCGCCACCGAACGCGGCACGATGCCATGTTCTTCGTTGTACTCGACCTGCTTGGCGCGGCGGCGGTCGGTTTCATCGATCGCCGCCTGCATCGAACGGGTGATCCGGTCGGCATACAGGATCGCCTTGCCGCGCACGTTGCGGGCGGCGCGGCCGATGGTCTGGATCAGCGAGCCGGTGGAGCGCAGGAAGCCTTCCTTGTCGGCGTCCAGGATCGCCACCAGCGATACCTCGGGCATGTCCAGGCCTTCGCGCAGCAGGTTGATGCCGACCAGAACGTCGAACTTGCCCAGGCGCAGGTCGCGGATGATCTCCACACGCTCGACCGTGTCCACGTCCGAGTGCAGGTAACGCACGCGGATGCCATGCTCGGTGAGGTACTCAGTGAGGTTTTCAGCCATGCGCTTGGTCAGCGTGGTGACCAGCACGCGGTCGCCCGCCTTGATGCGTGCGTTGGCCTCGCTCATCAGGTCGTCGACCTGGGTACCCACCGGCCGGATCTCCACCACCGGGTCGATCAGGCCGGTCGGGCGCACCACCAGTTCGGTGATCTCGTCTCCGGCCTCGCGGTATTCATACGGACCCGGCGTGGCCGACACGTAGATGCTGCGCGGGCAACGCTCCTCCCATTCCTCGAAACGCAGCGGACGATTGTCCAGCGCGGACGGCAGGCGGAAGCCGAACTCGACCAGGGTTTCCTTGCGCGAGCGATCGCCCTTGAACATGGCGCCGATCTGCGGAATGGTCACATGCGATTCGTCGATGACCAGCAGCGCATCGGCCGGCAGGTAGTCGAACAGGGTCGGCGGCGGCTCGCCGGCGGCCTTGCCGGTCAGGTGCCGGGAGTAGTTCTCGATGCCGTTGCAGTAACCGACCTCGGCCATCATCTCCAGGTCGAACTGGGTGCGCTGCGCCAAACGCTGCGCCTCCACCAGCTTGTTCTGCGCGTACAGCTGCTCCAGCCGCTCCTTCAGCTCCACCTTGATCGTCTCGATCGCCGCCAGCACGCGTTCGCGCGTGGTCGCATAGTGGGTCTTCGGATACACGGTGAAGCGCTGCATGTTGCGCAGCGTCTCGCCGGTCAGCGGATCGAACAGGGTGATCTTCTCGACCTCGCCATCGAACAGCTCGAGGCGCAGCGCTTCACTGTCCGACTCGGCCGGGAACACGTCGATCACTTCGCCGCGCACGCGGAAGGTGCCGCGCTGCAGTTCGTACTCATTGCGCGTGTACTGCAGCTGGGTCAGGTGGTTGATCAGGTCGCGCTGGTCGATGCGCTCGCCCTTGGACAGGATCAGGCGCAGCGACAGGTAGTCTTCCGGCGCGCCCAGGCCATAGATCGCCGACACCGTCGCCACCACGATCGCGTCCGGGCGCGACAGCAGGGTCTTGGTCGCGGCCAGCCGCATCTGCTCGATATGTTCATTGATCGAACTGTCCTTCTCGATGAAGGTGTCCGACGACGGCACGTAGGCTTCCGGCTGGTAGTAGTCGTAATAGCTGACGAAATACTCCACCGCGTTGTGCGGGAAGAACGCCTTGAATTCGCCATACAGCTGCGCCGCCAGCGTCTTGTTCGGCGCCATGATCAGCGTCGGCTTCTGAATGTTCTGGATGACGTTGGCGATGGTGTAGGTCTTGCCCGAGCCGGTCACGCCCAGCAGGGTCTGCTTGGCGATGCCGGCCTCGAAGTTGCTGGTCAGCTTCGCGATGGCATCGGGCTGGTCGCCCGCCGGCGAATACGGCGAGACAAGTTCAAAACTGTCGCTCATGGTGTTGCCAGTTCCCGGGAAGGATGAGTATACGGGGCTAGGGGTGACGGCTGGCTGAGGGGTGGCCGGGCAGCCCGCCACGGGGATTCCCGATGGCGGCCGCGCAGCCGGGCGCGGAGGCTGGATGCATGCACCCGACCCATGCCCCCTGCCCCCTCGGCCCCCGCTCTGCGCGGGGCGTGCACCTGACCGAACTGCTGGTGGTCATCGCCGTGCTGGCGGTGCTGCTGGCGGCGTCCTGGCCGGCGCTGCAGCCTTTGCTGCTGCGGCAACGCGCCGATGCACTACAACTGACCCTGCACGCCAGCCTGGCCGGCGCGCGCAGCGAGGCATTGCGCAGACGCGAGCTGATCGGCCTCTGCGCCAGTATCGACGGCCTGCACTGCAGCGACGACTGGAGCGCCGGCTGGATCATCTACCGCAGTGGCGACCAGCGCGGGGAGCCAACGTCGCCGGAGGCGATCCTGAACCATCACACCGGGCGCTCGGACATATCGATCCTTGCCCAGGCCAGCAGCGGGCGGCCCCAGCTGTTCTTCCAGGCAGACGGACGCAGCCCAGGGGCCAACCTGACCCTGCGCATCTGCGCGGGCAACCGGCTGCACGGTGCGTTGATCGTCAACAATGGCGGCCGCGTGCGAAGTGAACGCGTGGACCGCGATACGCCCTGCTGACTGCCTGCGCAGAAAAGCAAAAGCCGCGATTTCTCGCGGCTTTTGCAGTGTCTGGCGCCCGAAGTTGGACTCGAACCAACGACCCCCTGATTAACAGTCAAGTGCTCTAACCGGCTGAGCTATTCGGGCGGGGAGGCGCATTGTACTGGTCGATTACAGGAAGATCAACACCTGTTTCACCAGCAACTGGCAACGCCACCGTCGGCCGTCTTGCGGTTGGCCTGGTCCACGCTCATCGTGCCGCAGCTGTCCTTGGCCTGCGTGCCCTGCGGGGTGGCGGTGATGGTGAAGCTGGTGCCATCCCCCTTGTAGTCCAGGTTGTAGCGCACGGTACCACCATCACGGGGCGACACCTTGGTCGGCAGCGCGTAGCCGGTGTAGGAGTTGTTGCTGGTGTGGTAGCGCTCGGCGCGCTGTGCGTACTCAGCCAGGTCCGCCTTCACCACGGCACGATGCGATCGGCGCACGTATTCCTGATAGGACGGAATGGCGATCGCCGCCAGGATGCCGATGACGATCACCACGATCATCAATTCGATCAGCGTAAAGCCAGCCGCGCGGCGAGGCATGTGAGTGTGCAACATGAGCGTGGATCCTCGCACTGGGGTTACTGGAGCTGGCGCCAGGACTGGCGACCGCAAGGGTAAGGCAGATACAGCGACTGGCTGCCCGCCGCGCCGACGGCCATCCAGCAGGAGCTGCCTCCGGGCGGCGCCTTGTTGTCCGTCGGACGCGGCAGCACCGACAGCGAAACGTCACGGACCGGCGCAGTTCCTCCGGTCTTCAACGCGATGGCGGCGGTCGCTGCCCCGGGCCGGCTGCCGGTCGGCGAGCCATAGCGCACGTTCTCCAACATCGGCAAGCCGCTGATCGACGACAGCCCGAACAGCCAGTTCGAACCGCTGGTCGAACAGCCCACCGACTGCATGTTGGGCACGTAGGTCGGCATGAAGACGATGCCACTGACCAGGATCGGGTTGCCCACCGCACGCTCGCCATTGCCGGCAGGCAGCTGGATCATCCAGCCCCGGGCATTTGCCGGGGCCGTCCCCGCCGTGATCTTGCGTTCATCAACGCCTGCAGTGGCGGCCGCGGCCGTGTACGGGACCAGGTTGGCAGCGGTCACCGTCGAGGTCACTGTCTTCCCCGACAGATCGTTCACGGCGTACAGCGCCTGCTGCGCCTTGTCATCCTTGTCGCTGGTGAAGGAGAAGCTGCCGGTGCCGAAATAGAGCATCACGCCGCCCGAAGGACCGGTGGCAGCAGTCATGCCACCGGTGATCGGCTGGCGGTAGGTCTTGGTGGAGGAATCCTGGGCAACCTGGCTGGTGAACATCGGCACGGTCAGCGTGGTGTTCGCACTGCTGGTCAGGTCGAACTTCCACACGGCGCCACGCTGATCGGCGGCATAGACGGTGTCGGCCAGTCCATCACGGCCGCGCGCATCCTGGTTGGTACCGGTCCAGCGATCGACAACCACAACATTGCCCAGTCCGTTGCTCCCGGAGATGCCGGCGCCTGACGTACCCTCGACGGCTTCGATCATCCGGATGTCGCCACTGGCCATGTCGACCACGAACAGCACCGCCTTGCCATTGGCGCTGCCGTACCCATTGCCGAAGATCGCCTTCCAGGCGACGCCGGTGCCGCTCTTCACCGGCACGATCACCGGCTTGCCCAGCACGAATCCGATGTTGTTGCGCACCTCGTCCCTCAGCGACGCGTTGATGTCGCTGATTTCCCACAGCACGTTGCCGGTGCCGAAGCTGCCCGGCGTGGTGACGTCCAGCGCGAACACCGAACGGCCACCTGCACCCGTGGTGCCTACCAGGCTGGTCTGCCACGCGGTGCCGTTGTAGGTATCGGCCACGGCAATCGGGCCATCGACGTAATAGCGGTGGCGGAAGGTCTGGTCGGCCGTATCGGACTTGTAGGGGAACAGCAGGTTGGCCATGTGCCCCAGCGCGGTGGCCGGGATGTAGGCAAAGCTCTCCGTGCCGCCGGTGCCGTCCTGCTTGGCATCGGCCTTCATGCCGCCATCGAAGGCGTGCAGCATGCCGTCATTGGCACCGACATAGACCATGTACCGCTGGGACTTGGCCTTGGTCGCCAGGTAGTCGGTGTAGCTCTTGGCGTAGGTGCCGCCGAGCTGGCGGTACCCGTAGTCGTCCAGCGGCGAGCTGACCACCGGCGCCGAATTGACGATGTCACCCAGCGGCGTGGTCCGGTCACGATACTTGCCGCCGTTGCGGACCTCGGTGGAGCTGTCGGCACTGAGATAGTTGATGGCACTGGCCAGATCGGCCTTGATCGTCGTCAGCTTGTCGGTGGAGCAGACCAGCATCGACGCGTACTTGCCGTCGGGTTTGCTGCACAGATCCTGCAGGCTGATACGGGCACTGTTGAAGTCCACCGGCGAACCCAGCTTGTTGGCCACGATCCGGCGGCCGGACGACGTCAGGCGGCTGGAGGCTTCCCACACCTCGGTGAGCTCCGCGACCTGGTCGGCGTTGACCTTGACGCTGGCCGCAGTCAGCTTGCTCGACCAGTCGGTGCCGCTGTTGGTGATGTCATAGCGTGGGGTGACCGCCAGTGAGCCGGTGCCGATGCGCGCACCACTGATACCGATCGTGCCTGAAGGCGACGCACCACCACTGATCGAGGACAGCACCCGACGCATGGCCTCGGTGACGTCCGCCGGGGTCTGCGCGTTGATGAATTCGCCACGGCTGTTGACGGCCGCATGCCACAGCTCATCGATGACGGTACCGTCATCGACGTCCAGCGGATTGCCATTGCCGGCCCAGTTCGGCGCCGTCTTGTACGGATCGGCGGTTGCGGCCTGGTTGACGCCGTAGATCTTGCCCTGCGCGCCCAGGGTCACGCCGTAGAAGTTCATGTGCAGGTCGGTCTGGCAGTCCAGGCGCTTCCAGTCCGGGCTGCTCTTGTCCAGGGAGCTGCACTTGTCACTGACCGGCACCTGCCCCGCCGGGAAGCTGGTCCCGGTGCGCAGGGGGGTCCGGGCGCCTGCATAAGCCGCCGCGGCGATGTCGGCGATGGTATTGCTGTAGCCGTCGGAGAACGGAATGGACGGCAGGTGGGTCGAGTTCACCGAGTCGGCGTCACCGAAGGACGCGCTCGGTGCATTGCCGGAGTTGGTGTAGCCATCGGTGAACAGCATGCCGCCATTACGCTGGCAGGCCAGCTGCACGGGGGCATCGGCGTCGGTACGACGGAACTGGTCGACCAGATACTCCACCGCGCGACGGTTGGGCGTGCCGCCGTTGGCCGTCAGCGCATAAATCTGCTTGTAGAGGTCAGCTCGGTTGGTGACCATGTCATACATGGTCGCGTTGCTGAGCTTGTTGATGGTGAAGTAGCCCACCCGCATCGTATCCACGCTCACCAGGGCGGCGGTCGACGAACCGACGATGGCCAGCACGCGGTTGCGGTGATACTGGAACCAGTTGGCGAAATTCTGGATCGCGGCGTTGTAGGCGGCCGGACTCGAGTAATTGCCCGGCTTGATCTGGTAGCGACGCAGGTTGCAGCCCGGACCACAGGCACCGGTAATCACCGGGCGACTGGCGTCGTCGGTCTTGTATCCGTCCGGTGCAGGCGCTGCAGCCGGCAGGTAGAAGGTCGCCGGAAAATAACTGATGGAGTATGTGGTATTGCCGGTGTTGCTGATCGCGGCGGTCTTCCATCCACCATCCCACCAGCTGTCGACATAGTATTCATTGCCGGTACCGGAAAGGTCGGGAATCCGCATACCGTTGACGAACTGGAACTTTTCCGACGTGTCGGCCCGATTGACGGTCATGTTGTACACGGCGTTGTAGCCGCGCTGGCCGGACCGGGGATCGGCGCGGGTCTGGGTGATCGAGGCATCTGCCCACAGCGTGCCATCGGCATTGGTCCACGGCCGATAGGTCACTGCCGGGTTGAAGTAACTGGCGTTGTAGACATGCGAACGCGCGAAGCCGTAGATATCCAGCGGCGGAATGGCGCGGCCTGGCGAGTATTCCTTGTTGAACTCCGCGTGCGGATACAGGTAGAGGTAACAGTCCACCGAGTTGCTGGCGCACGCCGAGCCCACGCTGAAGAAGCTTCCATCGTTGTTGAAGAAGCTGTTGGTGTTGCTGTTCCAGCGCATGCGGCCGTCACCACCGGGGAACATGCGTTCGAAGTTCATCGAACCCGAATCGTCCACCGCCATGATGAACGCCGGTGTCGCGCGCGTCTGCACGTTCATCGGCTCCTGTGCCAGCACGCCCTGCGCCTGTGCGGCAAACAAGGTATGCGCCAGATAGCCGCCAGCGGCCAAGACGGCAAGGCCAACGCCTGCCAGGATCCTGCGGTTGCGAGTGTTCATGGGCTCCCCACCCTCACAGCTTGAATACGGTATCGATCGCCGCACGCGACGTCGCATCACTGGTGGTATCACCGGCATAGGTCGTGATCTGGTAGACCGGCGTCGGCTTCTCCACCGACTTGCCCATGTCCAGCGCACCCTCCCCCTGGATGCAGCCCTGGATCTCACGGACATAGATGGCCGGCTTGCTGCCCAGCTTGGTTTTCGCGACCCAGGCCGAGGGGTCGAAGCCGTCATCGCACTGCTGGTTGATGTCGGAGGAGGCCACGGCCGGATTGGCGCCGGCATCCTTGCGGTTGGCGATGTTCTCCACGGCGTTCTCGGCGCTGCGTGCCGCGCCTTCCGCGTTCTGGAGCGCCATGTTGGTCGCCCGGTAGCCGGCCGCCATGCGTTCCTGCATGCCGGCCACCTGCATGCCGATCACGCCCAGCAGGGCCAGCAGCACCAGCATGATCAGCGCGACATAGAGAACGGCACCCTGCTGTCGTGCCTGGGCAACGAAGGGACGGCGTCGGGAGGAAGGATGAGTGCGCATGGTCGTCAGTTCCCGAACAAGCGGTTGCGCAGCGCAACGGACGCTTCATAGGCGCCACGATGGCGCTGGTCGTAAGGATCGGCCGGGGCAAAGCCCACCCCGAGGATGGCCGGATACGTGGCCGCACTGCCCGGCGCTTCGGCCGACGCACGCTGCGGACTGCGCGCCAGCAGGCCGACCTGCACCATGCCGACGCGGCGCCACTGCCCTGCGGCGGTGGCATCGGTACCGGTACTGACCGCACTGGCCACGCGCTGGTCGACGATGCGACCGGTCGGCGGCGTGGGCAGGGCGATATCCGGGGTGGCATCCAGTCCGTACAGGAACTGCATGTTCTCGATGCCTTCCACCAGCTCCTCGCCATCGGCGTAGCCGCCGGCGCCATTCGCGCGTGCCCGGTAAAGCGCCGGCTCGCCATTGGGATTGGTCGCGATGTAGTACGCCATGCCATCGGCGCGATACAGCATGGTCATCGCGTTGTTGATCGAATAGTTGCTCAGGTCGACCTTGTCCACCTTCAAGGTCGAACCGCTGATGGTGGCGGGGAAGACGTCGGCACGGGTGCAGTCGGCTATGCCGAAGACTGTCGGCGTACCTGCGGCGTTGGCCTTCAGTCGGGCCATGCCATCACTGGAGACGGTCAGCGTGGTCGCACCCGCGGCCACGGAGATGCCGGTCACCACGGCCCCTTCCGGACTCATCAGGCGCAGCACAAGGATGTCGCTGCCAGGCAACGGCGCCGGCTTGAGGTTGGTGATGCTCTTCGGTACCGACTGCGCCGCGCTCCACGCACGGCCCAGTGTCAGCGTGGCGCCCGGCGCCGTACCTGCTGCCTCATACCCCTGCACCGGAACCGAGAAATCCTGCGGGTCGCCACTGCCCGAGCTGATGCCCAGGTGATAGCCGATATCGCCGGTGTTCTTGACCACGTGGGCCTGGTCGTTGACGCAGCCGAAGTGGCCGGCCATGCGCAGGTCACGCTGCAGGAAATCCAGCGCGAAGCGCGCGTTCTCCTGGGTACGGGCCGCGCCTTCGGACAGCCGCGACGCCGCACGCGAGGCGATGAAGATCTGGGTGACGCCCAGCATCAGGACCAGGCCGATGACCATGGCGATCATCAGTTCGATCAGCGACAGGCCTCGGGCTCGCGAAATTGGACTCATGGGCGCGTTCACAGGAAGGTCGTCAGGCCGAAGGTGGTAAGGCTGTCGGGATCCTTCGGATCCCAGCGCTGGTCACCCCAGCTGATGGCCACGGTGACCTGGCCGGTGCTCTGCACGAAGGTCACCTGCGCGCTGGCCTTCTCGCCCAGCGTGCGCGCGACCTCGCACTGCCAGCGCGCCACGTTCGTCTTCGGCGTCACGGCAGCGCCGGTCGGCCAGGCGCAGACGCCGCTGGGCTTCACCGAGCCGGCCGAGAACGAGGCCGAGGAGTAGGCGCCACCGGCCAGGGTATCGGTGCGCTGGGCGCGCATCAGTTCGATCAGGTCGTTGGCCAGGTTGGTCGCCTGGGTGCGGTAGTTTGCGCTCTGCACGAAGCGGACGTTGGTGGTCTGCAGCAAGGCAAAGCCCAGCAGCCCGAACGCCAGGATCAGCACCGCCACCATCACTTCGATCAGGCTGAAGCCACCCTGCGACGAGCGCGGGCGGGCCAGGTTGCGGCGGCTCATGAGCAGGCTCCCTTGGTCACCCGGACCTGGCCGGATTGGTTGATCGTCAACGTGCTTTTCGATTCACCGGCCTTGCACGCATCCGGCGACAGCACCAGGGTCTGATCAGCGACCGCCCTGCGCCGGCCGCGCCCGTCGAAGGCGATGACCGCGCCCGGTGGGCCGACTACGCTCAGCTGCGGATTGCCCTGAGAAAAGCGCAGCGCGACGTCATTGCTGCCCATCTGGCCGTCGCCATCCAGGTCCGACCAGGCCAGCACACCCTTGGACCAGTCGCCATCACAGGCCTTGCCATCGGCGCTGCCACAGACACCGCCACCGTTGCTGTTGCGGATGCCTTCGCTGCGGGCCAGGTTGGCCAGCGCGATCAGTTCATTGTTGGCGGTCGCCAGCCGGTTCGAGCGGATCATCCCGCGGAAGCTCGGATAGGCGATCGACGCCAGGATCACGAAGACGGCCAGCGTGACCATCAGTTCAACCAGCGTGAAACCGTTTTGCCGGCGCAAAGACATTGGACGCTCCCCAGCGTGTTGGTGGCCACGATGGGCCATCGTCCCGCCACCGGCAAGCGGCGGCAGGATGAACGGTCAATCCGGGGCGACGGGCGTCAAAGGCTTGACGACCCGCCCTCCCCTGCCCCGTGCCAGCGCGATCCCCATCGCGCCGGCCCGGGTTCAGGCCAGCACCTGGTAGCAGGGCTGGTATTCGCCGGAGATCTTCATCCGGCGCTGCTCGACGAAGGCGCGCAGCAGCGCATCCAGCGCCTGCATCATGTCCGGATCCCCGTGGATCTGGAACGGCCCGAACTGCTCGATGCGGCGCATGCCGTCCTCCTTCACGTTGCCGGCGACGATGCCCGAGAACGCCCGGCGCAGATCGGCCGCCAGCGCGTGCGGCGCACGCCCGTGGTGCAGGTCCAGCGCGGCCATCGCCTCGTGGGTCGGCACGAACGGCTGCTGGTACTCCCACGGGATCTCGATCGACCAGTTGAAGAAGAACGAGTCCTTCTGCGCCAGGCGGTGCTCGCGCACGCGCTTGATGCCGTTGGCCATCTTCTTGGCCACCGCGACCGGGTCACCGATGATGATCTCGTAGCGCTCGGCAGCCTCATCACCCAGGGTCAGGCGGATGAAGCGGTCGATCTGCTCGAAGTACGGCGCCGCCACGGTCGGGCCGGTAAGGATCAGCGGGAACGGCAGGTCCCTGTTCTCCTCGCGCAGCAGGATGCCGAGCAGGTACAGGATCTCTTCGGCAGTGCCGACGCCACCGGCGAACACGATGATGCCGTGGCCGATGCGGACGAAGGCCTCAAGGCGCTTCTCGATGTCCGGCATGATCACCAGGTGGTTGACGATCGGGTTCGGCGACTCGGCCGCGATGATGCCCGGCTCGGTGAGGCCGATGTAGCGCGTCACGGTACGGCGCTGCTTGGCATGGGCGATGGTGGCGCCCTTCATCGGGCCCTTCATCGCACCCGGACCGCAGCCGGTGCAGATGTCCAGGCCGCGCAGGCCCAGCTCGTAACCCACCTGCTTGGTGTACAGGTACTCGTCGCGCGAGATCGAATGGCCGCCCCAGCACACCACCAGGTTCGGATCGCCCGGGTTGAGGATGCGCGCGTTGCGCAGCAGGCCGAACACCGCGTTGGTGATGCCCTCGGACGACTCCAGCTCGGCCGCGTAGGCCGGGCCCATCTCGATGGCCATGTAGGCCAGGTCGCGCACGACGGCGAACAGCAGTTCGGCGACACCGCGGATGATCTCGCCGTCGACGAAGGCCATCGCCGGTGCGTTGACCAGGTCGATGCGCACGCCGCGATCCTGCTGCGCCACCTGGATGTCGAAATCAGGGTAGAGGTCGCGCGCCGCGCGCGGATCGTCCGAAGCGCTGCCGCTGGTCAGCACAGCCAGCGCGCAGCGGCGCAGCAGCTCATGCATGCCGCCGGCGGAGGCATCGCGCAGGCGTGCGACCTCGGCGCGCGACAGCACATCCAGCCCACCGCGCGGGTAGATCCGCGCATCCTGCACCGGCAGTGCACGGGCTGATTTTTCGTTCGTGGTCATATCCAATTTTTCGCTTCCTTCAAGGTTTCCGACTGTACTGCCGCCCCCTTAAAAAGCAAAACGGCCGGGAAGCCCGACCGTTGGATGTGTGCTGCCCGCGTTCGCCTGTCCGGGACCGCCTGGGCGGCGTTGACGCCGCGCACATTTCCAGATGCTACGCCGTTGCCCAGCGCCCCGCAAGGACTTTCGCCTGAACGGGAAACGGCCGGGTTTCCCCGGCCGTTTCCGTTTACAGCAGCGCTACGTCAGTGCATCAGAACTGGTAGCGGAAGCCCAGCTGCAGCGACCACTGCGAGACACCGACGTCGAAGCCGTCTGCATCGGAGTTGGCGACGCTCGGCAGGTCCGCGCCACGGTAGTTGTAGACGTACTTGCCGTTGTACAGGCCCTGCAGGCTGGCAACACGAGCGTTGGCGTAGAAGCCGTAGTCGTAGATGTTGCCCCACTTCTTGTTGAGCATGTTGCCGACGTTCTGGATGTCCAGCCAGATCTCCGACTTGTGGCCCTTCATGAAGCCCGGCAGCTGCTGGCTGATACGGATGTCGAAGGTGTTGATCCAGCCGGTACGGAACTGGTTGGCCGGAGCCACCTGGCCTTCGTACTTGGCCAGCTGCGGGTTGGCCGCCAGCCAGTCGAAGAACGACTTCTCCATCGCCGCATCGGCGGTGAACTTGCCGTTGTTGGACAGGGTACCGAACAGGACCTCGCCGCGACGCGGCACGTAGAACAGGTCGTTGCCCGAACGGCCGTCGCCGTTGGCGTCGTTCACATAGATGTAGCTGTACGGGCGGCCGCTGCGGCCTTCGTACACCAGACCCACCTTGGTCTCGTAGTCGCCGAAGAACTTGTGCTTCCAGTTCAGCGAGCCCGACAGGCGGTCTCGGATCTGGTAGCGCGAGGTGTTCAGCATTTCCTCGTTGGCATTGAAGGCATACTGGTAGCCCCAGCCCGAGCTGGCGGTGGAGCTGGTCAGGCTACCCACTTCCTTGGCATCGGTGTAGGTGTAGCCCAGGTTCCAGGACCAGTCGCTGCTCGCGCTCCACGGCTTGCTCAGCGAGACGGTGAACTGCGAGGTGCGGCCCTGATCGGTGTTGTCGATCAGGTAGACGTTGTTGAAGCCCTGTGCGGCGTAACCATTACGCGCATCGTTGGTGCCCCACGCCCTGCCGTCAGCCGAAGGCACGTAGTAGTTCACGCGACCATCGGCACCGACCTGACGGCCCTTGCCCAGGTTCAGGTGCTGGTAGTACAGGCCATCCTTGACCTTGGTGACCAGCAGCTCGGCCGAGGCGACCATGCCGTACCAAGGCAGCTCGTGATCGAAGGCCAGGTTGGCCTTGTACAGCGACGGCAGCTTGAAGTCGCGGCCGACGAAGTTGACGTTCTGCAGCGCGCTGCCCGGAGTGGTCGGGACCGGCTGGTTGTCCTTGTCCGGATTGAACTTCTGGCCGTTGTAGCGGCTGATGTTGTACGAGTCGTAGTTGAAGCCGGTGGTGGAGTAGCTGTTGCTGATCCACACCTGCGGTGCATCACCCTGGAACAGGCCGATGCCGCCGCGCAGCTGTGTCGGGCGCTCGGTGTCGAAGGTGTAGTTGAAGCCAAAGCGCGGCTGGATCAGGAACTTGCTCGGGAACACCGCACTATTGTCATAACCGAAGACAGTCTGCGCCTTCTGGTTGTACGCCGGCGCCGGGCTCACCTTCGGTCGGTCGCCACGCAGACCCATGGTCAGGGTCAGGTTGCTGTTGACGTACCAGGTGTCCTGCACGAACAGGGCCAGGTTGCTGTACTTGTAGTCAGCCGCGATCGAGTTCGCGCTCTTTTCCTTGTTCAGCTGGTAGGTCTGCCACTGCCCCTTGGCGAAATTGTCCAGGCCATAGAAGGTGTAAGCACCCCACGAGCCAGCGCCATAGTAGTTGTAGACATCGTTGGTGTCGTACGAACCACCGAACTTCAGGTCGTGGTCACCCAAGGTCAGCGTACCGGCGGCGTAGTAGTTCCACGCCTTGGTTTCCAGCACGTTGTTCTGCGAGTTGGTCTCGGTACCCAGGAACAGCGAGTCGCCTTCCGGCGTGGTCACATCGCCACCGCGCGGGAAGTAGATGCGGATGCTCGGGGCATTGGTCGGCACCTCGCGGACGGCCGAGTACTCGCGGTACGAAGCCTTCAACTCGGTCGAGAAGGTGTCGGTCCAGTCGCTGAAGACCTGGGCGACGTAGCTCTCGTTGGTCTTGACGTGCTGGTACCAGTAAGAGCTCAGCGAAGCCTGCGAGGTCGAGCCCATGCCGTTGATGCGCAGCTTGCTCTGCTCGAGCTTGCTGTAACGGATGTTGGCGCGGTGGTTCTCGTTGATGTTCCAGTCGAGCTTCAGCGCGTACTCTTCCAGATCCGTGTTGCCGTTGCTTTCGATACCGCCGGCATCGAAGCCATAACCCTTGGCGATTTCCTGGGCACGGGTCACGTCAGCCATGCTGTAGTCGGCATTGGCCTTGCCCAGCGCGGTGCTGGACAGGTCGGCGCCCGGCGCGGACTGCTTGAACTTCTCGTAGTTGGCGAAGAAGAACAGCTTGTCCTTGACGATCGGGCCGCCCAGGGTCATGCCGTAGGTCTTTTCGTCGTTGAAGCCGTTGAACTTCTTGCCTTCCGGGTTCTTGCCGAACCAGTCACCGTCACGGTAGGTGCCGTACACCGAACCGTGGAATTCATTGGTACCGGACTTGGTCACCGCATTGACGGTGGCACCGGCAGCGCCAGCGATGCTGACGTCGTAGTTGGACAGGTTGATGTCCAGCGCTTCGATGGCCTCCATCGCGACCGGCTGGCGGCGGGTCGGCATGTTGTTGCCTTCCAGGCCGAAGGTGTCGCTGGCCGAGACGCCGTCGATGTTGATCGAGTTGTAGCGCGGGTTCTGGCCACCGGCCGAGATCGAGCCCGAGGCGCGGTCGATGAAGGTCACGCGCGGATCCAGGCGCATCAGATCCTGGATGTTGCCGCCGATGGACGGCGCAATCTCGATCTGCTCCTGGCTGATGTTGGTGCCCGAGCCCATCTTGGTGGCGCTGAACACTTCCGAGCCGCCGCCGACGGCGGTGACCTGCACGGTGTCCAGGTTGGTGGCCTTGGCCACGTCACCGGTCAGGATGGCATTGATGGTGCCGGTCTGGTTCACGCCCAGGTAGACACCATCTTCGGTTTTGGTGCCTTCACCCGGCTTGGTGATGGTGATGGTATAGGGACCACCCACGCGCAGGCCGCGCGCGTTGTAGCGACCCGCCGCGTCGGTGGTAGCGCGCGAAACCGTGCCCGACTCGGTGTGGGTGATGGTGACTTCAGCACCGGCGACGGGCTGGCCGCCGCTGGTCACGACCTGGCCGCCGACACCGGCAGTGGTGGTCTGGGCGAAGGCGGGAGCGGCAGCAAGTGCAGCCACGAGACCAAGGGTAAGCTTGGACATCCGGAGTGGGTGGGTCATTTTTCGGTAGCCTCGATGCGAGTTGGCGATGGCGGAAAAAAAAGCGCATCCAAACAGCCCTGCGGGTGGCTGGTCGGAGAGTTATCTGGGGTTCCCTACCGCTTGGCTGAAGGCAGCCATAACGGTTAACACTAGATTAACACGCTACGCCATCAATGTGACGGTTGTGCGACAAACGGCACCGGTTCGCAACGCAATCGTGACGGGCTCTTCACTCCGCCTTTCCCCGGGGCTCACTCGCGGGGAACTGCCTCGCTGGCATCGAGAATCGTCCCCCGCCAGGCATGGCCGGCCCGGGACAACAGGGTGACGGCCGCAGCGGCGGCCGCTTCGGGCCCTTGCGCGGCCGGGTCCTGGTCGACGGAATAGGCGCGGGCACGCAGGGCCGTGCGCAGGGGCCCCGGGTACAGGCCGCTGACCCGGACCGGGCTGCGGCCCAGCTCATCGTGCAGGCTCGCGATCAGGCCACGCAGGCCGTGCTGGGCCACGCCATACCCGCCCCAGTAGGCCTGCCCCACCCGTTCGGGGGCATCGACCGCGAACACCAGGGCAGCATCCTCGCGCTGCCGCAGCAGCGGCAGGCAGGCCTGGGCCAGCCAGGCCGGGGCGGTCAGGGTGACATGGACCGCGCGGGCGAAACTGGCCGGGTCGGCCAGCTCGAACGGGGTCAGGCCGGGGAAATGCGCGGCGCAGACCAGCAGGCCATCCAGCCGCCCCAGCTCGCGCTGCAGGGCCTGGGCCAGTTCGGCATAGTCATCGGGTCCGGCACCCTCCAGGTCCAGCGGGTACAGCAGGGGTTCCGGGCCGACCGCCTGGACCTGGGCATAGACCCGGTCCAGCCGGCGCGGCTTGCGCCCCAGCAGGACCACCGTAGCCCCGGCCGCCGCAGCGGCAATCGCCGCCGCACTGCCCAGCCCGCCGCCGGCACCGGCAACCAGCACCACGCGGTCCTGCAACGGGCGGCCATCGAGCGCCCCGTCAGTCGGTGACGTCGACGGCCAGGCACTCATCCCTGGGTCGCCTCTTCGACGATGCGCTTGAGCTCGCCGGATTCAAACAGTTCCATGACGATGTCGCAGCCGCCGATCAACTCGCCGTTGATGAACAGCTGCGGGAAGGTCGGCAGGTTGGAGAAGCGCGGCAGGTTGGCGCGGATCTCCGGTTCTTCGAGCACGTTGACGGTGCGCAGGGTGACGGCGCCGGCAGCCATCAACGCCTGCACGGCGCGGCTGGAAAAGCCGCACATCGGGTACTGCGGGGTGCCCTTCATGAACAGCACGAGCGGGTAACGATCGACCTCTGCCTGGATTTGCTGCATCACCGCCACAACCACACTCCTTGCTTCGCCGGACAACCCGACCGTGATGGTCGGCTAGACTGCCCACGGTAGCCGCCATTGTAAGCGGATGGAACAGGCTGCCGTCGTCCCCTGGCCACGAACCTGCACATGCCCATCGAATTGCCCGCCCTGCCCTACCTCTCCGGCTCCCTGCAGCCCCACCTGTCCGCGCAGACCGTGGAACTGCATCACGGCCGCCACCACCGCGCCTATGTCGACGCGGTCAATGCCGGCACCCTCGGCACCGAGTGGGAGGAGGCGTCGCTGGAAGAGATCGTGCGCCATGCCCAGGGCACGCTGTTCGATGCGGCCGCCCAGGCCTGGAACCACGGCTTCTACTGGCAGTGCCTGCGCCCGCGCGGCGGCGGCGAACCGCAGGGCCGGCTGGGCGAGCTGGTCAAGCGCCAGTTCGGTGACGCGCAGCGCCTGCGCGAGGAATTCAACCGCACTGCACTGGGCCTGTTCGGCTCGGGCTGGGTGTGGCTGGTGCAGCACCCGGGCGGCCAGCTGGGCATCCAGGCCACCCGCAACGCCGGCACGCCCCTGACCGGCGACAGCACCCCGCTGCTGTGCTGCGACGTATGGGAGCACGCGTACTACACCGACTACCAGAATGACCGCGCGCGTTACCTGGACGCGTTCTGGCAGATGGTCAACTGGGAATTCGCCGAGAGCCAGCTGCGCTGACCCCCTGTAGAGCCGAGCCCATGCTCGGCTGGCCGGACAGCAGCCGAGCATGGGCTCGGCTCTACAGATGAAGCTTCATGCGCTCTCGTGCGCGGCCACCGCATCCATCACCCGCGCCGAGTACACCAGCGCGGCGCCGGCGTTGAGCGAGACCGCCACGCCCAGCGCCTCGGCGATTTCCTCGCGGCTGGCGCCATGCTTCAGCGCCGCGTCCACGTGCACGGTGATGCAGCCGTCACAGCGGGTGGTCACCGCCACCGCCAGCGCGATCAGCTCCCGGGTCTTGGCATCCAGGTGGTTGGTCTGGGCACCGGCATTGGCCAGGGTGGCGTAGCCCTTGACCGTATCCGGCGAGAGCTTGCCGATCTCGCCGATGCGGCCCTTCAGTTCCTTGCGGTAGGCATTCCAGTCGAGCATGGTCGTGACTCCTGTGAAAGGAGCTCCACGCTACCACCGGGAGTGTTGCGCCGATGGCTGCACCGGCGCGCCACACCGTTGCACTGCCGGCCAGCGGCCGGCACTACCGGACTCAGCGGTTGCGCAGCGCGTGCACCGCCGGTGCCACCTGGGCCTGGCGGTCCAGTTCCAGGCCCACCTGGTCCAACGCGTCGGCCAGTGCTGCGGCATCGTCATCGCGCAACGTGGCATGGCCGACCTTGCGGCCTTCGCGCGACTCCTTGCCATAGTCATGCCAGTGGCCACTGGCCTGGGCCAGCACCGGCAACGGGTCGGGCATCCGGCCCAGCCAGTTCAGCATGCAGGCATGGCCGAGCATGCGGGTGCTGCCCAGCGGCAGGCCCAGCACGGCGCGCAGGTGGTTCTCGAACTGCGAGGTCTCGCTGCCTTCGATGGTCCAGTGCCCGGAGTTGTGCACGCGTGGCGCCATCTCGTTGGCCAGCAGCTCGCCATCGCGGCAGAACAGTTCCAGCGCGAACACGCCGACGTACTGCAGGTGTTCGGCGACACGGCGTGCATAGCCGATGGCTGCCTGCTGCTCGGCGGCGGACAGCACGGCCGGGGCCACGCTGGCCGACAGCACACCGTCGACATGCCAGTTGCCGGTGATCGGCCAGGCTTCGAAACTGCCATCGCGGCCACGCACGGCCACCACGCTGACCTCGCGCTGGAAGGCCACGAAGCCCTCCAGGATCAGTCCGGTGCGCTCGACCTGTGCACCCAGCGCATCCCAGGCGGCATCAATGTCGGCTTCGCTGCGCAGGCGGAACTGGCCCTTGCCGTCGTAGCCCAGGCGGCGGGTCTTGAGGATGCACGGCAGGCCGAATTCGACGGCTTTCGCCGCCAGCTCGTCACGGCTGCGGATATCAGCGAAGGCCGGCAGCGGAATACCCAGCTGCTGGAACAGGGTCTTCTCGCTCAACCGGTCCTGGGCCACCGCCAGCGCGGCCGGCGGCGGGTAGACCGGCACGCGGTCGGCCAGGAACTGTGCACTGTCGGCGGGCACATTCTCGAAATCGAAGGTGACCACATCGACCTTGGCAGCGAAGTCCGCCAGCGCCTGGCGGTCGTCGAAGGCACCGACGGTGAGCGGCGCCAGCGGGCCGCTGCAGGCGTCGGCCGCCGGGTCATACAGTTCGAAGCGCAGCCCCAGCGGCGCACCGGCCAGGACCATCATGCGGGCGAGCTGGCCGCCGCCTAGGATGCCGACGGTCAGGCTCATTGGCGCGGATCGTCGTGGGCCATCACGTCTTCGGTCTGGCGTGCACGGAAGGCGTCGAGCGCCTGGCCGATCGCCGGCTGGTCGCTGGCCAGCATCGCGGCGGCGAACAGCGCCGCGTTGGACGCGCCGGCATTGCCGATGGCGAAGGTGGCGACCGGGATACCGGCCGGCATCTGCACGATCGACAGCAGCGAATCCATGCCGTTGAGGGCCTTGGACTGCACCGGCACGCCCAGCACCGGCACGGCGGTCTTGGCGGCGATCATGCCTGGCAGGTGGGCGGCCCCGCCGGCACCGGCGATGATCGCGCGCAGGCCACGCGGGCCCGCCTGCTCGGCGTAACTGAACAACACATCCGGCGTCCGATGCGCGGACACCACCTTCACTTCGAACGGAACACCCAGGGCTTCAAGCTTCTGGGCGGCGTGCTGCATGGTTTCCCAGTCGGAACGGGAACCCATGACGATGCCGACAAGCGGCGCGATCGGGTTGGGGGTCATTGGCCGTCACCTGCCTTAAAGACGTATTCTAGCCATCTTCCACGCAAGACGAAGAACCATGGATCGCAAGCTGCTCGACCTGCTGGTGTCGCCGGACACCCGCCAGCCCCTGTCCCTGCTGGATGGCAAGGGCCTGGAAGCCCTCAACAAGGCCATTTCCGCCGGCGCGGTGAACAAGGCCGATGGCAACCCGCTGGCGCAGCCGCTGCGCGAAGCGCTGGTCACCCGCGACCGCAAGCAGGTCTTCCGCGTCGACGACGGCATCCCGGTGCTGCTGGCCGAGGAAGCCATCCCGACCGCCCAGATCGCCGATTTCCCGACCGCATGAGCACGCTGCCGACGCCGGATGCGGCCGTTGTCGCCGCCGATGTCGCGCGTGCACTGGCCGAGGACCTGGGCAGCGGTGATGTCACCGCCGCCCTGCTGCCCGACCAGGCCGACAGCGCCTACCTGCTGTGCAAGCAGGACGGGGTGATCGCCGGCCGCCCCTGGTTCGACGCCACCCACCGCGCGCTCGACCCGGACGTACGCATCGAATGGCAGGTTTCCGACGGCGACGCGGTCACCGCAGGCACCGTGCTGGCCCTGCTGCATGGGCGCAGCCGCAGCCTGGTCAGCGCCGAACGCACCTCGCTCAACTTCCTGCAGACGCTGTCCGGTACGGCAACCACCACCGCCCGCTACGTGGCGGCGGTGGCCGGTACCGGCACGCGCATCCTCGACACCCGCAAGACCCTGCCCGGCCTGCGCCTGGCGCAGAAGTACGCGGTGCGCTGCGGCGGTGGCGAGAACCATCGTTTCGGCCTGTACGACACGGTGATGCTGAAGGAAAACCACATCCGCGCTGCCGGTTCACTGGCCGACGCCGTGGCGGGCGCACGCCGGCAGTGGCCTGCGCTGCCGCTGGTGGTCGAGGTCGAGGATCTGGCGCAGCTGCGCCAGGCGCTCGACGCTGGTTGCGAACGCATCCTGCTGGACGACTTCAGCCCCGACCTGCGCCGCGAGGCGGTACGCATCACGGCCGGCCGCATTCCGCTGGAAGTGTCCGGCAGCGTCGGCCTGGGTGGCCTGCGCTCGATCGCCGAGGATGGCGTCGACTGCATCTCCATCGGCGGCCTGACCAAGCACGTGCAGGCCATCGATCTGTCGTTGAAGCTCGGCCCACCGCCGGGCTGAGGCCTGCAGGACTTGTAGAGCCGAGCCTACGCTCGGCTGCTTGTCGATTTGCGGCACGCCCTGCGCGCGCTTCGCGCGATGAGCCGAGCATGGGCTCGGCTCTACACGACCCGGGACGCCTTCACGGCTCGGCTACGGCCGCCTCTGCGACGCTGCCGGCATCCCCCACAGGAGCCGCGCATGCGCCGGATGCTCTTGCCTGCCTGTCTGCTGCTGGCCGCGGCCCCCCTGTCCGCAGCGGCGGCCGAAGCCTGCGATGTGCCACCGCGTTTCGGCCTGAGCCCATTGGCGGTGGCCATCCGCAATACTGCCTGCAATGAACACCGGCTCTGGTTCCGGCCTTTCATCGATCGCGATGGCCGCGCGGCGAGCCTGAGTGTCACCGAGGCCGAGAACGAACATCTGGCCGACAACGGGCTGATTGCCTGGCAGCGCGTGGCCGGCTACTGGCGCAACAGCGGCACGCTCAACGCGATGGGCAGCATCGCCGGCGCCAGCAGCTGTCTGGCACCACTGGGCACGCGCTACACCGACAGCGACTGCCGCACCTTCCTGATCGACAACCCGTGGTCGGCCGCGTTCATTTCCTGGGTGATGGTGCAGTCCGGCGTCCCCGGCTTCAACGCGTCGCCACGCCACATCGACTACATCCGTGCCGCGTACCAGGGCGGACCCTCGGGCGTGCCGTACCGGCTGGTCGATCCCGCGACCGCAAAGCCCGCACCGGGCGACCTGCTGTGCTTCCTGCGCGATCGCAGCACCACGCTCAGCTACAGTGGGCTGGTGCAGGCACTGGGCAACGGTTCGGTGGGCCACTGGAAATCACATTGCGAAGTAGTGGTGGCCGCCAACCTGGGGGGCGACCAGACCCTGTACCTGGTGGGCGGCAACGTGATGAACACGGTGGCGATGCGACTGCTGCCGCTGGACCGCACCGGGTTGATCAAGCTGCCGCCGGCGCGCGAACGCAACAGCACCGGCATCGAGCCCAGCTGCACGCCGGGCCGCGAGGACGAATGCAGCTTCAACCGCCAGGACTGGGCAGCGCTGCTGCAGCTGACGGCGACCGCGCCATTGGTGATGCCTTCGCCCTCCGCCGCGCCGATGCAGACGGTGCCGGCGACGGCGCCGTCTAACGTGCCCGCATCACCGATGTCCAGCGAACCGCAGCCACGGCGGTGAGTGCAGCGCTTGATCCAGCGCGCGTTCGCCGCCATCTTTGCCGGATCCACCTCTGACGGCTGACGCCATGCCCACCCTGCTGTTGTTGCTGATTGCCGGCGGAATCATCTATTTCTTCTGGAATGCGGCGCGTTCGGCCGCCGAGCGCGCGGTCGAGCTGGGCCGCAATGCCTGCCGCGCTGCCGACGTGCAGTGGCTGGATCAGGCGGTACATGCCACCGGCCTGCGACTGTCGCGTGGCGAGGATGGACGGCTCGGTTTCGAGCGCACCTTCAAGTTCGAGTATTCCTACGATGGCATCGATCGCCACGTGGGCCGCATGGTGCTGCGCGGCGACCAGCTGATCTCGTTCACCGGCCCCGGTGCCGCGCGGATCAGCCAGATCCGGCCGGATGTGGAGGATGCCGAGGATGTGTAAGAACTGAAGGTGTGCCGACCAACGGTCGGCACCCACACAATTCCGGCACCCACCGGTAAAACCTGCAAAGGAAGACGCCGCCCATCGGGGCGGCGTCGGAATGGTTACTTGACCACGCGCAGGTTCGGGCGGCCCTTGGGCGGCGGACTGGCCGGTGGCGTATCGTCCGGCGGCGTGCCGTCCTCGTGCAGCAGTTCGTCACTGGTCGGCGCGGTCTCGCTGCCCGGAATGTCATCCGGCAGCGCCATGCCCTGCCCGGTCTCGCGGGCATAGACCGCCAGCACGGCGCTGATCGGTACCTGCACCGGGTAGCTGGTGCCGGAGAAGCGGGCCGAGAAGCTCACCATTTCGTTGTCGATCATCAGCCGCACGACGGCGCGTTCGGCGATGTTGAGCACGACCCGGCCATCCTTGACCGCCGAAGGCGGCACCTGCACGCCGGGGACGCCGGCGTCGACCAGGATGTGCGGGGTCAGCTGGTTGTCGTTGATCCATTCCACCAGCGCCCGCAGCAGGTACGGGCGGTGGCTGGTCATGTGGAAGAAGTCTTCGGTCATGCGTGAAGTGTACGCGCCCGGCGCCCCGCCGGGGCGGATCGCCTGCACGCCGGTCGGCGTGCAGACGGGTTACGCAAGGTCGGATCAGACCGGCAGATCGCGCAGCTTCTTTTCCTGGTCGGTCAGGCTGCGGACGAAACCCGGGTGACGGAAGATGCGGTTGCCATAGTCCTCGATCGCCTTGCCGTCCTTCGGCAGCGGCACGTCCAGCGACTGCAGGCGCCAGATGATCGGTGCCATTGCACAGTCGGCCAGGCTCATTTCCGGATTGAGGAAGAACTTGCTGGCCTTGAACAGCGGCAGCGAGGCGGTCAGCAGTTCCTTCAGGCGCTTGCGGCCGGCCTCGGCCTGGGTCTTGTTGCCCAGCTGGATGGCCTGCACCTGCGGTACCCAGTCGTGCTCGATGCGCAGCATGGCCAAGCGGATACGCGCACGCGAGAGCGGATCGACCGGCATCAGCGGAGGATGCGGGTAGCGTTCGTCCAGGTATTCGCTGACCACCGACGCGGCGTACAGCACCAGCTCGCGCTCGACCAGGGTCGGCACCGAGTGGTACGGATTGAGATCGATCAGGTCTTCAGGCGGGTTCTGCGGATCGACCGGGACAAAGTCGAAGGTGACCCCCTTGGCCGCCAGCACCAGGCGTACCCGGTGGCACAGTACGTCGTCGTTCGAGGAAAACAGCGTCAGTGTATTGCGCATGCGTACGCTCGCCGCCATCAAAGGCTCTCCCACGACAGGAGACCGCCTGCCGCATCGGCGCCGCCGGCACCGTGCCAGCGGTCGACTCCACCCCGAGTGTGCAACCGACCATCACAAAAGCCAATAGGCCCGGGCGATGGCCGGCGGCAGAATCAGTGGACGTCCTTCCAGTATTCCTTCTTCAGCAGGTACAGCAGGAAAGTCAGCAGGGCCAGGAACAGGATCACCCATACGCCCAGCTGCTGCCGCTTGAGCGCGGCCGGTTCACCGGCGTATTCGAGGAAGTTGGTGATGTCCCGAACGGCCTGATCGTACTGGCCGGCATCGACCGACCCGGGCGTTTCGATTTTCAGGCCGGTCACCGGCGGGTCCATGCCAGGCGCTTCCGCCTTGCCGTGCACCGCATGCTGCAGGCCCTGCATCTCCCACAGCGGGTTGGGCATGGAGGCATTGGCGAACAGCGCGTTGTTCCAGCCCAGCGGGCGGCTGCTGTCCAGATAGAACGACTTGAGATAGGTGTAGACCCAGTCACTGCCCCGCACGCGCGAGATCAGGCTGAGATCGGGCGGCATCTTGCCGAACCACTTCTCCGCGTTCTCCTTGGGCATCGCCACCGGGATCGGGTCGCCGATCGCCGAGCCGGTGAAGTTGAGGTTGTTCATCACCTCTTCCTCGGTCAGGCCGAGGTCCTGCGCCATCCGCGAATAGCGCAGGTACTTCAATGCGTGGCAGCCGGAGCAGTAGTTCATGTACAGCTGCGCGCCGCGCTGCAGCGAGGCGCGGTCACCGAGGTCGTTGCCGGCCTGCAGCAGCGGGGTGCCGCCTTCGGCGGCGGAGGCCAGGAAACTGCCCAGCATCAGGGTGGCCGCCAGGGCCAGCCGGACCATCCAGCGCTCAGTCATGCGTGGTCACCCTCTCCGGTACCGGCTTGGTCCTGTCCAACCTTGTCCATAGCGGCATGGTGATGAAGAACGCGAAGTACAGGAAGGTCAACACCCTCCCGATGTAGGTCTCGTGCACATCGGTGCCCGGGCCGGAACCAATCACGCCCAGCCACACGAAGCACACCGCCAGCACGCCCAGCATCACCTTCGAGATCCAGCCGCGGTAGCGCACCGATTTCACCTTCGCCTTGTCCAGCCACGGCACCAGGAACAGGATCGCGATGGCCGAGAACATCACCAGCACGCCGCCCAGCTTGTTCGGCACCACGCGCAACATCGCGTAGTACGGCGTGTAGTACCAGACCGGCTTGATGTGTTCCGGGGTCACCAGGCGGTTGGCTTCGGTGAAGTTGTCGTGCTCCAGGAACAGGCCGCCGAAACCGGGGGCGAAGAAGATGATGAAGGCGGCGATGATCAGCAGGAAGCCGGCACCGACGCCATCCTTGAGCGTGTAGTACGGATGGAACGGAATGCCGTCGGCCGGGGCGTTCGGCGACCAGCGGTTGCCCTTGGGCCCCTTCTTGATCTCCACGCCATCGGGGTTGTTCGACCCCACCTCGTGCAGCGCGCCCAGGTGCAGCACCACCAGCAACAGCAGCACCAGCGGCAGTGCGATGACGTGCAGCGCGAAGAAGCGGTTGAGCGTGGCGTCACTGGGCAGGTAGTCGCCCATGATCCACTCGGTCAGGCCGTTGCCGATCACCGGTATCGCGCCGAACAGCGAAATGATCACCTTGGCGCCCCAGAACGACATCTGCCCCCACGGCAGCACGTAGCCCATGAAGGCTTCGGCCATCAGCACCAGGTAGATCAGCATGCCCAGGATCCACACCAGCTCGCGCGGCTTCTGGTAACTGCCGTACAGCAGGCCGCGGAACATGTGCAGGTAGACCACGATGAAGAACAGCGAGGCCCCGGTGGAGTGCATGTAGCGGATCAGCCAGCCCCACTCCACATCACGCATGATGTATTCGATGGAGCCGAACGCCTCGGCGGCGTTGGTCTTGTAGTGCATCGTCAGGAAGATGCCGGTGACGATCTGGTTGACCAGCACCAGCAGCGCCAGCGAACCGAAGTAGTACCAGATGTTGAAGTTCTTCGGCGCGTAGTACTCGGTGACGTGCTTGCGGTAGACCGGCATCAGGCCCGGCGCGCGGGCATTGACCCAGTCGGCCACGCCGCTGGCGGTACGAGCGAGGATATTGGCCATCAGGCTGCCCCCTGCGGATCGACACCGATGATGATGGTGTTGTCGTCCTGGTAATGGTGCGCGGGCACCTTCAGGTTGATCGGCGCCGGCACGTCCTTGAAGACGCGGCCGGACATGTCGAAGCGCGACTTGTGGCAGGGGCAGAAGTAGCCGCCCTTCCACTGCGGGTCATAGGGTTCAGGCCGGATCTCGGCGACCATTTCCGGCGAACAGCCCAGGTGCGTGCACAGGCCGACCAGCACGGAAATGTCCGGCTTGATCGAGCGCAGCTCGGGGTTCTGCTTCAGCACGTAGTCCGGCTGCTGGTCCTTCTCGCCGGACTCGGGGTCCTTGAGGCGGCCATCGAGCCCGTGCAGTGCATCGAGGATCGCCTTGGACCGCTTGACGATCCAGATCGGCTGGCCACGCCATTCCACGATCAGGCGTTGGCCTTCCTGCAGGGCGCTGATGTCGGCCACCACCGGTGCGCCGGCAAGCTTGGCACGGGCACTGGGGTTCCAGGATTTGATGAAAGGAACAGCGGTGAATCCGAGGCCGACGGCGCCCACCACGGCTGTGGTGGCAGAAAGAAAACGCCGACGTCCGGTGTTGACTGGATCGTGTACCCCATCGTTGGCCATCCGGCACTCCGATATTGATTAGGTAGCTTTAAGGCTGCCAGCGGATCCGGTGGGGGCCAGAGCCGCATTGAATCATGGGCGAGTGTAGCGGAACCGTCGAGCGCCACACAACGCATTGCAACAACATTGATTACGGGGCTGCCAGCCAGTGGCCGGTCGGTACCGGCCATTGCCCAAGGTTGCCGGCCAGCGGCCGGCACTACTGGTGCGTCAATGCGGTGCGGTAACGCTCGGCCAGCTGCCCGACCCGGCGCACGTAGTACTGGGTCTCGCTGTAGGGCGGCACGCCACCGTGGCGGTCAACCGCGCCTTCGCCCGCGTTGTAGCCAGCCGCGGCCAGGGTCAGGTCGCCATTGAAACGCTTCAACAACCACGCAAGATACTGCACGCCACCGCGGATGTTCTGCCCGGCATCGTAGGAATCGCTGACTCCGAAACGGGCCGCGGTTGGCGGCATCAGCTGCATCAGGCCCTGCGCGCCGGCGCGGCTGAGCGCGGTCGGGTTGTAGGCCGACTCGGCGTGGATGATGGCGCGCACCACGGCTTCGTCGACGCCGAACTCGCGCGCGGCCGAGCTGATCTCGGTCTGGAACGCGGTGGTGTTCAACCGCACCGAACCGAAGTCCACGCGCGGGTTGACGCCACAGGCGTAGCAGCGCTCCATGAAACTGTACCGGATGGTGCGCACCGGGCCGAGGTTGGCGACCTGGGTCGGGCGCGCACTGGTGTAGTGGCGCACGCCGTCCTTCATGAAGGAATAGACCTGGCCGCTGACCATGCGCCCGCTGCGCGAGGCAACCGGGGGCGCGGGTACGGCGGCTGGCGCAGCCGCCGGCGTCGCAGCGCTGGCCGCCACCGCCACCGGGTTGCGCTCGATGCTGGCCACGGTGGTCGGCGCCGGCTTCGGCGCGGCCACCACCGGGCGCGGTGCCGGGCGGAGGTCGCGGCTGTAGCTGATGGCGCTGCAGCGGGCCCCGGCCAGGCGCTTGCTGACATAGCTGGTGACCCCGTCGGCGCCCTGGCACTTGAACAGGGTGCCCGCGCTGGCCGGCGCAGCGGTCAGCGCAGCGATGATGATCGCCGTTGTCCCCAGTATCCCCTTCATGCCGGCGAGTGTCCCAGCTTCGCCGGGGCTTGCCAAGCGACGCGGCTCAGCCTGTGACCGGCGGCACAGCCAGCACCTGCCCCAATCCGGCCAGGCGCTGTGCCAGTTCATCGCGCAGGCCCGGCGGCGTGGTCCACACCGCCACCGGCACCCGGTCCAGGCTGAGGATCTGCGCCAGCATCATGCCGCGGCTCTCGGCGCCCATGCGCAGCAGGCAATGGTCGGGCCCATCGTCCTCCAGCACACCACACCAGGGCGGGATGCGGCCTTCCAGCTCGGCGCGGCTGCCGGCCAGGCGGACGATGGCCTGCAGGGCGAACGGGGCCTGGCTGACCGCCTGCCGCACCATCACATCCGGCGGTGCGGGCGTACGGCGGTGCATGCCCGGCTCGGCGCATTCGCGCACCGCGCCCATCCGGTCCACGCGCAGGGTGCGCCAGTCCTGCCGGCCCAGGTCCCAGGCCAGCAGGTACCAGCGCCGCCCGTAGTTGACCAGGTGCTGCGCCTCGACCTCGCGCTGGGTCACCGCTTCCTGGGCACTGCGGTATTCGAAGGCCAGCCGTGACGCCTGCCGGCAGTGCTGGGCCAGCTGCCCAAGCAGGCGTGCGTCGGTGGACGGAAGGTCGGACAGGGTGGCGGTGGCGGCATGCACCTCGCCGGCCTGCTGGCGGCGACGGGTCGGCACCAGCGGATCGAGCTTGGACAACAGGCCGCGCGCGGTGTCGTCGATGCCGGCGACGGTCGCCGAGGCCGCGCGCAGGGCGATGGCCAGGGTGGTCGCCTCCTCCTCGTCCAGCAGCATCGGCAGCACCGGCGCCCCTGCCCCCAGCTGGTAGCCGCCGCCAACCCCGGACGAGGCCCGGACCGGATAACCCAGCTCGCGCAGGCGCTCGACGTCACGGCGGATGCTGCGCCGGTCCACGCCCATGCGCTCGGCGAGCTCGGCCCCGGACCACTGGCGACGGGCCTGCAGCAGGGCGATCAGGCGCAGCAATCGATGGGCGGTATGGCGCATGAAGGATCGAGGACAGAAGTCGTCCGCAATAGTGCCCCAGGATGGCCTCCAGTTCACCACCCACCGCAAGGAGCAATGCCATGAATTCACGCCAGATCACCCTGTACCACGCCGCCCGTTCGCGCTCGAGCGGCGCCGTGGCCCTACTCGAAGCACTGGGTGCCGACTACCGCATGCAGGTGCTGGACCTGAAGGCGGGCGCCAACCTGGCCCCGGCCTACCTGGCCATCAACCCGATGGGCAAGGTGCCGGCGATCGTCCACAACGGTGCGCTGGTGACCGAGCAGGTGGCGATCTATCTGTACCTGGCCGACCTGTATCCGGAGGCCGGCCTGGCACCGCCGATCGGCGACGCCCTGCGCGGGCCCTACCTGCGCTGGATGGCCTTCTATGGCGCCTGTTTCGAGCCGGCGATGATCGACAAGGCGATGCACCGCGAGCCGCCGCCGCGCCTGATGTCGCCGTACAACGACGCCGAGACCGTGCTGCAGGTGATCGAGGCCCAGCTGGCGCAGGGCCCCTACCTGCTCGGCGAGACGATGAGCGCCGCCGACGTGCTGTGGGGCAATGCGCTGGCCTGGACCACGGCCTTCGGCCTGGTGCAGCCCGCGCCGGCCACGGCCGATTACATCGCACGGATGAGCGCGATGACCGCCTTCGACCGTTCGCGGCAGATCGATGCGGAGCTGGCGGCGTAAGCAGCGGCCTCTTGTAGAGCCGAGCCCACGCTCGGCTGCTCCTCCGCCTTGCAAAGGCAGCCGAGCACGGGCTCGGCTCTACAGTGATGGCCACGCTGGGCATGGGCTCGGTTGCACGGGCGCGGCGGCTGGCGTGGGATGCGGGTAGAATTGCCCGCTTTCCCGCCACCCGAATGGATTAAGCGCCATGACCGGGACGCCAGACGTCTTTCCGCCCACCACACCGGGCGGTACCCCGCTCGTTGCCCTGCCCGCTGGTCCGCGCAAGCCCGACCAGGTGAAAGGCAAGCTGTACATCAAGACCCACGGTTGCCAGATGAACGAGTACGACTCGGCCAAGATGGCCGACGTGCTTGCCGCCAGCGATGGCCTGGAACTGACCGACAGCCCGGACGACGCCGACGTCATCCTGGTCAACACCTGCTCCATCCGCGAGAAGGCGCAGGAGAAGGTGTTCAGCCAGCTGGGCGTGTGGAAGGGCCTGAAGAACAAGGGCCGCGAAGTCATCATCGGCGTCGGCGGCTGCGTCGCCTCGCAGGAAGGCGAAGCGATCATCAAGCGTGCGCCGTTCGTCGACCTGGTGTTCGGCCCGCAGACCCTGCACCGGCTGCCGGAGCTGATCCGCGCACGCCGCGAACAGAAGCGCCCGCAGGTCGACATCAGCTTCCCCGAGATCGAGAAATTCGATCGCCTGCCCGAGCCGCGCGCCGAAGGACCCTCGGCATTCGTGTCGATCATGGAAGGCTGTTCCAAGTACTGTTCGTTCTGCGTGGTGCCCTACACCCGCGGCACCGAAGTCAGCCGCCCGTTCGAGGATGTGGTGGTGGAGGTGGCGCAGCTGGCCGCACAGGGCGTGCGCGAGATCAACCTGCTCGGGCAGAACGTCAACGCGTATCGCGGGCCGTACGGTGACGGCGAGTTCGCCGACCTCGGCCTGCTGATCCGCACCATCGCCGAGATCGATGGCGTCGGCCGCATCCGCTTCACCACCTCGCATCCGCTGGAGTTCAGCGATTCGCTGATCGATGCGTTCCGTGACGTGCCACAGCTGGCCAACTTCCTGCACCTGCCGGTACAGGCTGGCAGCGACCGCGTGCTGTCAGCGATGAAGCGCGGCTACACCGCGCTGGAATTCAAGTCGAAGATCCGCAAGCTGCGTGCGGTGCGCCCGGACATCTCGATCAGCTCGGACTTCATCGTCGGCTTCCCCGGCGAGACCGATGCCGACTTCGAGAAGACCATGAAGCTGATCGAGGACATCGGCTTCGACCACAGCTTCTCCTTCATCTATTCGCGGCGCCCGGGCACGCCAGCCGCGGACCTGGAGGACACGATCAGCGATGCCGAAAAGCACGCGCGCCTGTCGCGCCTGCAGGAGCGCATCAATGCATACGCCGCCGGCATTTCCGAGAAGATGGTCGGCACCGTGCAGACCGTGCTGGTGGAAGGCCCTTCGCGCAAGAACCCGAACGAGCTGACCGGCAAGACCGAGAACATGCGTTCGGTGAACTTCCCGGCGCCGGCGCGCCTGATCGGCCAGTTCGTGGATGTGGTGATCACCGAAGCGCTGACCAATTCGCTGCGCGCGCGGGTGGTGACGGAATGAATCTTCGGGTCGGAGCCCCAAAGGGGCTCCGGCCCGCCGGCCCGATAAATTGGGGTCGGAGCCCCTGCGGGGATCCGACCCCCTGCCTTCAATCCAGGCGCTTGCGGAAACGCAGGATGGCCAGGGTCATCATCACCACGATGAAGGCCAGCAGCGCCAGCGCGTCGTGCCACAGCTCCCACAACGAGGCGCCGCGCAGCATGATGCCGCGCACCAGGCGCAGGAAGTGGGTCAGCGGCAGCACCTCGGCCAGCCACTGCACCGGCCGCGGCATGCCAGCGAACGGGAACATGAAGCCCGACAGCAGGATCGACGGCAGGAACAGGAACAGGGTCATCTGCATCGCCTGGAACTGCGAGCGCGCACGCGTGGAGATCAGCAGGCCCAGCGCCAGGTTGGCCAGCACCAGCAGCACCGCGGCCAGATAGATGTCCAGCAGGCTGCCGCGAATGGGTACCTGGAACAGCCAGGTGCCCAGCACCAGCACCAGCGTGGTCTGCAGCAGGCCGATGGCCGCATAGGGCAGCACCTTGCCGACCATCAGCTCGCTGCGCGACACCGGCGTGGCGATCAGCAGTTCCATGTTGCCGCGCTCGCGTTCGCGCACCACCGCTACCGCCGTGAACATCACCAGGGTCATGGTCAGGATCACCCCGATCAGGCCCGGTACGATGTTCACCGCCGAGCGCCGCTGCGGGTTGTAGAAGCTGGTCACGCTGACCGGACCACTGGCGATGCTGCCTTCGCGCAGGGGACGGGTGTTGCTGGTCGGGCGCGTGTCCAGCGGCACCTGCGCCAGCTGGATCGCCGCGCTCTGCACCACGGTGTCGCTGCCATCGACCAGCACCTGCACCGCCTCGCGTCCATCGAAGCGGCGACGCTCGAAGTCGGCCGGCACCACGATGCCGACACTGATCTCGCCACGGCGCAGCGCCTGCATCAGCTGGGCAGGCGTGTAGGCTTCGCTGCGCGGCGTGATCACGCCGGTGGCCACCATGTCCTGCACCAGCGCGCGCGAAGCGGCGCTGTTGGCCTGATCGGCGACACCCGCATCGAGATGACGCAGGTTGAGGTTGATCGCATAGCCGAACAGCAACAGCTGCATCACCGGAATGCCAACGATCATCGCCAGCGTGATGCGGTCGCGGCGCAGCTGCCGCAGCTCCTTGAGCATGATCGCCCACAGCCGGCGCAGGTTCATCCCGCCGGCTCCCGGCCGCGGCCACGGGTGGCGGCCACGAACACATCTTCCAGGTTCGGCGCCACCGTCTGGATGCGGGCCTGCGGGTCAGCGTTGGCAAGTGCACGGGCCAGCACTGCGACGTCCGCTGCGCCCTCATTGCACAGCACGCGCAGCTGGGTGCCGATCTGCGCCACGCTCAGCACACCGGGCAGCTCAGACAGTGCGCGGCTGGCCTGCCGCGGCTGCGACGACGTGACCTGCAACGTGCGGCCGTCCAGCCGTGCGCACAGCTCAGCCGGCGTGCCATCGGCGACCAGCGCACCACGGTCCAGGATTGCCAGCCGGTGGCAGCGCTCGGCCTCGTCCATGTAGTGGGTCGACACCAGCACGGTGGTACCGGCGTCGGCAAGTTCAAACAGGGCTTCCCAGAAATCACGGCGCGATTCCGGATCGACCGCGCTGGTCGGCTCGTCCAGGAACAGCAGCTCGGGCGCGTGCACGACGGCGCCGGCCAGGGCGAGGCGCTGCTTCTGGCCACCGCTGAGGGTTCCGGCCAGTTGTGGCTGACGGTCCAGGAGATGGTACTGCTCCAGCAGCTCGTCGACCCGCTGCCGGGCCTGCGCGCGTGCCAGATCCTGGATGGCGGCGAGGAATTCCAGGTTCTCGCGCACCGACAGGTCCTCATACAACGAGAAGCGCTGGGTCATGTAGCCGATGCGCCGGCGCAGTGCTTCGGCCTGCTCGGGAACCGCCAGCCCCAGCACCTGGATCTGCCCAGCGCTCGGTTCCAGCAGGCCGCACAGCATGCGGATGGTGGTCGACTTTCCGGATCCATTGGGCCCCAGGAAGCCGTACACCTGCCCGCGCGGCACAGTCAGGTCGACATTGTCCACGGCCAGAAGATCGCCGAAGCGGCGGGTCAAGCCCTGCGCATGCACCGCGATGTCGTCGCCGGTGTTCAGAAGCGCACCTGCACCGGCAGTCCGGCCGGAAGCTTCTGCATGTCGGTGGCCGTGTCCACTTCGATCTCGGCCAGATAGCTCAGGCGCTCGACGTCATCACCGGTCAGTGCGTAGTACGGGGTGAACGAGGGCTCGCTGCGGATTGAGCGCACGTGCCCCTTCAGCACGGTGCTGCCGTCTTCCAGCTGCACCTGCGCAGCCTGCCCGACCTTGACCTGCAGGCGCAGCGGCTGCGGCAGGTAGACGCGTGCATAGGGGCGCTCGCCGACCAGCATCACCGCCAGTGGCGCCCCGATCGGCGCCTGGTCACCCTGCCGGTAAGGCAGGGCATCGACAATACCATCGCGCGGCGCGCGCAGCTGCAGCTTCTGCAGGTTGACGCCCTGCACCACCTGCTGCGCCTGCGCGGCATCGGCGGCCGCCTGGCCCTGGGCGATGTCCTGCGCGCGGCTGCCGTGCACCAGTTCCAGCCAGGCCTGCTCGGCGGCCCGCACGCTGGCCTCGGCACTGCCGGCAGCCGCCCGTGCACGGTCCAGCTCGGCGGCGGCGATCAGGCGCTGGCGTGCCAGCGGTTGCACCCGACGGTAGTAGGCCGTGGCTTCGGCGGACTGCGCGCGCAACGCGGCCAGCTGCGCCTGGGCCTGCGCGATCTGTTCCTGGCGCGGGCCGATCTTCAGTTCTTCCAACTGGGCCTGCGCGCGCACCGTGTCGGCCTGCGCCGCGGCGAACTGCGCGTCGCCGCGGGCGGGGTCGAGCTGCATCAGCACTGCTCCGGCCTTGACCTGCTGCCCCTCGCGCACCTCCACCGTGGCGATCACTTCGGCCGCCGGCGCCGGCACCGTGATCCGGTCCCACTCCAGCGTGCCGAGCGCTGCAGGCGGCGCCTGCCCACACCCGGCCAGCAGGCCGATACCCACCAATCCGATTCCACGCATCCCATTGCCGATGCCCATGCCATCCCCTCCTGCGACGGCGCCACGGTGCCATCCGCCCCGTGCACCCTCTATGATTCCGATCAGCCCTGACGGTTTTTTCACCACGCGTTGGCGAGCCTTTGGCTGCAAGGCTCCGCGCCACCTATCCACAGGTTGATTCGGCATCATTCCACAACCGGTGTGGAAAACCGGCAACACGGGATCCTGTTGCTCGCCTGGCAGCGGAACCTGCGCTGCGATCACGAAGAACGCCGGCGTGCCCGGGAAGTTCTCGGCCACGCGCTGCGACGTGCCCTCCCTCCCGGTCCGCCCGTCCTGCGGGTGCCGGCACGCCCGGGTCCGTGACGATTTTTTCACCACCCCCTCATGACGCTTGTGGCACAAGCACTGTAGAGGTCTATCCACAGGTTTCCGCAGCCCCCGTCCACACCGGGTGTGGAAAAGCATGTATCGACCCCGTGCTGGCCGCGCGCCCGCTGCGCGCGCTACCCTTGTCCTCCCTGAATACACTGCGGTGGAAGGCTTCCGCCCCACCCAAGGCAATGAAAAGCATCGAACATCGAGACTTCACCCTGTCGCCGGAAGACACCGAGCGGCTGGCCAACCTGTGCGGCCCCTTCGATGGGCACCTGCGCCAGATCGAGCTGAAGCTCGGCGTGGAGATCGCCAACCGCGGTTTCGTGTTCCGCATCAGCGGGCCCAACGAAGCCATCGTCGAGGCGCAGAAGCTGGTTGAAGCGCTGTACGCCGAAGCCGGCGAAACCACCTTCGACAACCACGCCATCCACCTGCGCCTGGCGCAGGCCAACGTCGAGCAGATCGCCGAACGCTCCTACGAAGCGCAGGAGGTGGCGATCAAGGTCAAGCGCGGCACGGTGCGCGGTCGCGGTGTCAACCAGGGCCGCTACCTGCACCACATCGCCACGCATGACATCAACTTCGGCATCGGCCCGGCCGGCACCGGCAAGACCTTCCTGGCCGTGGCCAGCGCGGTCGAAGCGCTGAACGAATCACGGGTGCAGCGCCTGATCCTGGTGCGCCCGGCGGTGGAGGCCGGCGAGAAGCTGGGCTTCCTGCCCGGTGACCTGAGCCAGAAGGTCGACCCCTACCTGCGACCGCTGTACGACGCCCTCTACGAGATGATGGGCGTGGAGAAGGTGGTCAAGCTGCTGGAAAAGAACGTCATCGAAATCGCGCCGCTGGCCTACATGCGTGGCCGCACGCTCAACGATGCCTTCGTGATCCTGGACGAAGCACAGAACACCACCATCGAGCAGATGAAGATGTTCCTGACCCGCCTCGGCTACGGTTCCACCGCCGTGGTCACCGGCGACCTGACCCAGACCGATCTCCCCAAGCACGTGAAGTCCGGCCTGCGCGATGCCATCGACGTGCTGCGCGAGGTCGAGGGCGTCAGCTTCACCTTCTTCGAGTCGCGCGACGTAGTCCGCCACCCGCTGGTGGCGCGCATCGTCAGCGCCTACGATCGCCGTGACCTGCATCAGATCCAACCTGGAGCAACTCCATGACCCGTGGTCCCGTGCGACTGGACGTCGCCGTCAGTTATGCCCTGCCGCGCACCGGCCTGCCGGCGGCGGTCAGCTTCCGCAAGTGGGTGGCTGCTGCGCTGAAAGGCCGCATCCGCGAGGCCGACCTGGCCATCCGCGTGGTCGATGCCAAGGAAGGGCAGTCACTGAACCGCCATTATCGCGGCAAGGATTACGCGACCAACGTGCTCAGCTTCCCGGCCGAAGTGCCCGAAGGGCTGCCCAAGGGCGTGAAGTTTCCGCTGCTGGGCGACCTGGTGATCTGCGCACCGGTGGTGGCCCGCGAGGCCGATGAACAGGGCAAGGCGCTCAACGCCCACTACGCACACCTGACCGTGCACGGCGTGCTGCACCTGCTCGGCTGGGACCACGAGGACGACAAGGAAGCCGACGCCATGGAACAGCTGGAGCGCGAGATCCTGGCCGAGCTCGGCATCGCCGACCCCTACGCCGGCGAGCGCTGAGGCCCACGCACACCGGGATCTTCACGGAGGACGCGCCCATCGCGCTGCTGCCCGCACTCATCGCCGCTCTTCTGCAGGTGACCACTGCCCCGGGCATCGACCCCGGCCGGGAACGACCGTCGCCGTTCCCGGCCAGCGACAGCGCCGCCGACATTGCCGCCAAGGTCGCCGAGGTGCAGGCGTTCTTTGACGTCAGCCAACAGACGGCGCGTCAGGCGGTCGCCGAGGCGCAGCAGCACGCATTGATGGAACGTTTGAAAGCGCGCCACGCGGCACGCCTCGCCGGAATCTGGGTGGACAACGCGGCAGGTTGGAACGTCGTCGTTCGACTGACTGGCCCAGCACCCGCGGCCGATGAGACACATCCAGGGGCGGATGGCCCGCAACGCGTGCGCTACATCACCGGCGCCGCGATGACCGAAGCGGAGATGCAGCGCCGCCTGCACGCACAGCGGGACTGGCTGCTGGCCCAGCTGCCCGACCTGTTCGGCTATAGCCTGGATGTCACGACCGGGGAACTGGAGGTTGAGCTGCGGGATACCCCAGCCAACCGCGCGACGGCGGCGGCCGTGCGCGATCACCTGCAGGTGCAACTGGGCTATCCGGTCAGGCTGCGCTGGTACCCTGCGACCACGCGCCGGTATCCGCCCTGATTGCCTTGGGGCGCTCGCGATGGCTGGCCGGGACCGGTACGATCACCGGCCTGCCTCCCGTTGCGGATCCCGTGCCCGTGCTGCGTATTGCCCTGCCCCTGCTGCTCGCCGTGTCCGCCCCGGCCGCTGCCCTGGACCTGCCGGCGCTGATCGAATGCCGCCAGGGCGTGGCCGAGCAGGCCGCGCTGGCGCCCCTGCTGGCTGATCCGCTGAAAGCCGTCGCCCACGGCCTGCAGCCGCTGCCGCAGGGCAACCAGTTCATGAGCGAGTACCGGCTGGCCCAGCCGATCAGCGTGTTCGGCGCCCGCACCGAACGGGTCGCCGTGGCCGGGTCCAGCGTCATGGCGATCCTCGACCAGGCCGATCCGCGGCCGCTGGCCGGGCGGCTGGGGCTGGAGACCGGCTACGACCAGGACGGCAAGTTCATGGCCGGCCGCGAGCTGGTCAGCCGCGACGTGACCGATCCGAAGACCGGCGAGGCCCGGATCGAGTCGATCATCCTCAGCGTCTCCACCGTGGCCTCCCATCCCGGCAAAACCCTGGCCGGCTGCACCTACAGCCTGGACCTGCCCGAGGAAGAAGCCCCCGCCCGGCCTGAACTGGCCCCGCCGCCGATCACCGGACCGGGCAGCGACGGTCACTGACAGGCCGCCACATCCTGCTAGACTTGGGCCAACGCCCGGCTTGCCGGGTGCCCTTTTTCCAGAGATGTCAGAAGACGACAGTAGTAGCTCCGCACAGGAGCCCAGTGAAAAGAAGCGCGGCTGGCTTGAACGCCTGACCTCCGCCTTCTCCGGCGAACCCCATACCCGCGACGAGCTGGTCGCTGTCCTGCACACCGCGCAGGAAGAGGGCCTGATCGCCGCCGATACCCTGAAGATGATGGAAGGCGCCATTTCGGTGGCCGAGCTGACCGTGGGCGACGTGATGATCTCGCGCTCGCAGATGGTTTCGCTGCCGGTCGAAGCGCCCTTCCTGGAACTGATGAAGCAGGTGGTCGAATCCGGCCATTCGCGCTTCCCGGTGCACGGCGAGAACAAGGACGACATCCTTGGCATCCTGCTGGCCAAGGACCTGCTGCGCGGCGTGGTCGCCGACAACGGCCCGGCCAACGTGCGCGAGCTGCTGCGCCCGGCAGTGCTGATCCCGGAGGCGAAGAAGCTCAACGTGCTGCTGAAGGAATTCCGCCTGTCACGCAACCACATGGCCATCGTGGTCGACGAGTACGGCGGTGTCGCCGGCCTGGTCACCATCGAGGACGTGCTGGAACAGATCGTCGGCGAGATCGACGACGAGCATGACGAGGCCGAGGATCCGTCGGCGCAGATCGCCATCCAGTCCGACGGCCAGTACGTGGTCGACGCGCTGACCCCGATCGGCGACTTCAACGAACGCTTCGGCGCTACCTTCTCCGACGAGGACTACGACACCATCGGTGGCCTGGTCACCGAGGCCGTGGGCCACCTGCCGGAAGTTGGTGACGAGCTGGCGTTGGACCGCTTCATGTTCCGCGTGGCCCGCGCCGATGCGCGCCGGGTCCAGGCCTTCCACGTGACCGTGCTGCCGCCGGACGCGCAGGACGACGCTTGAAGCGCGGCGCCCTCCTGGCACTGCGCCTGAGGCTGTGGCTGGCACTGTGCGTGCTGGCCACGGCCCTGCCGCTGGCCGCCTTCGCGCAGCCGGCGGCACCCGCTCCTGCTGCACCCGCCACCAGCGCCGAGGCTCCCGCCCCGCGCATCGGGGTGGTGACCATGCAGCCGGGCACGGTGTTCTTCGAGCGCTTCGGCCACGACGCCATCGTCGTGATCGATCCGCTCAGCGGCGAAGCGACCTCGTACAACTTCGGCTACTTCGATCCGTCCGAGGACGATTTCATCAGCCGCTTCGTGCGCGGCGACATGATGTACTACCTGGTGGCGCTGCCGCTGCAGCAGGACCTGTCGTACTACGACGAGACCGGCCGCGGCGCCAGCGTGCAGTGGCTGGACCTGCGCCCCGACCAGGCACGCGCCCTGGCCGCTGACCTGGCCGAGCGCGCCAAGCCGGAAAACGCGCGCTACCACTACGACTACTACACCGCCAACTGCGCCACGATGGTGCGCGACACGGTGGACAAGGCGCTGGATGGCGGCCTGCAGTCGCAGCTGTCGGGGCGTTCGCGCGGCAACACCTATCGCAGCGAGTCGGTGCGCCTGGCCTCGCCGGCACCGTGGATGTGGCTGGGCTTCGATGTCGGCCTCGGTCCGTTCGCCGACCAGCCGCTGTCGCGATGGCAGGAAGCCTTCGTGCCGATGCGCCTGGCCGACGCGCTGCGGCAGGCGCGCAACAGCGACGGCCGGCCGCTGGTGCAGTCCGAACAGGAACTGCTGCCGCACCGCATCGACCCGGAGCCGAAGGAGTTCGCGCGCCGCTGGTGGCCGTGGCTGCTGTGTGGCCTGGTGATCGCCGCCGGCATACTGGCGCTGCGCAACCGCCCGCGCCTGCTTGCCGGGCTGGCCCTGCCGTTCTGGCTGCTGTGTGCCATCGCCGGCAGCCTGCTGGTGTTCCTGTGGGGCTTCAGCACCCACTACGCCGCCTGGGCCAACCGCAACCTGCTGCTGCTTTCGCCACTGGCCGTGCTGCTGCTGCCAGGCGCGATCGCGCTGCTGCGCCGGCGCGCGCCGGGCCGCATGTTCAGGGTCGTGCTGTGGCTGCTGGCGGTGCAGGCCGTGGCGGCGCTGGTGCTGCACTGGCTGAGCCTGCAGGCGCAGTACAACGTGCAGTGGATCGTGCTTCTGCTGCCCGTCCACGTCGCGCTGGCGTGGGTACTGGGGCGCCGTCCTCACTTGTCCGAAACACGGCACTGACGCACGATGGCGGGCATGTCATTGCCCGCCTCCGCTTCCGCCCCTGCCTCGGCCAACCCCGCCTGCGTCATCAACTGCGTCCACTACGATGACGACGGCAAACGCCACGACATCAGCCTGGATGCCATCAGCGATGTCATTGCCAGTGGCAACGGCTTCGTCTGGGTCGGCCTGTACGACCCCAACGACGATGTGCTGCTGAAACTGCAGGAAGAGTTCTGCCTGCACGACCTGGCCATCGAGGACGCGCGCAATGCGCACCAGCGGCCCAAGGTCGAGACCTACGGCAATTCGCTGTTCGTGGTGGTGACCACCGCGCAGATGGTGGACGAACGCATCCAGTACGGCGAAACCCACGCCTTCCTCGGCCCGCGTTTCCTGGTGACGGTGCGCCACGGCGCCTCGCTGTCCTACGCCCCGGTGCGTGCACGGGTCGAGCGTGAACCGCAGCTGCTGAAGATGGGCCCGTCGTACTGCCTGTACGCGGTGACCGACTTCGTGGTCGACAACTACCTGCCGATCGTGCACCGCTTCCGCGACACCCTGGACCTGCTGGAAAAGGACATCTTTGCCGACAGCTACAAGCGCAGCACGGTGGTACGGCTTTACGAGCTCAAGCGCGAACTGAACAAGATGCGGATGGCGGTGGCACCGCTGCAGGATGTGCTGGCGCAGCTGCGCCGCTACCAGGGTGACCTGATTCCCGATGAAGTGAAGCTCTACGTGCGCGACGTGCATGACCACGCGGTACGCATCAGCGATGTGATCGACACCCTGCGCGAGATGCTGGGCACCGCACTGAGCGTGAACCTGTCGCTGGTGACGCTGGCGCAGGGCGAGACGGTCAAGCGCCTGGGTGCATGGGCCGCACTGCTGGCAGCGCCGACGCTGATCACCAGCTGGTACGGCATGAACTTCAGCCACATGCCCGAGCTGAGCCAGCCGTGGTCGTATCCGCTGATGATTGTCGGCGTGGGCGGTGTGTGCGTGGGCCTGTACCGGTTGTTCAAGCGCGCGAAGTGGTTGTAGCGCGTATCGACCAACGGTCGATACCCACCATGCACGGGGGCGTCGATACCCAGCAATACGGTAGGCCGCGACCGTTGGTCGTGGCATATGCCCCGCTGCTGGTAGTGCCGGCCGCTGGCCGGCAACCACGGCAAATCCCGCCAC